>JAZKIE010000001.1:0-3583 GCA_040385025.1 Pseudomonadota bacterium
ATGTTGTCGTAGATCGACATCGGAAACGGCGTCGGCTTCTGGAACACCATGCCGATACGCGCGCGGATCAGCGAGACGTCTTCTTTCGACGTGATCATGTTCTCGCCGCCCATCATGACCTGGCCTTCGGCGCGCTGGTCGGGGTACAGCTCGTACATGCGGTTGAAAGTGCGCAGCAGGGTGGATTTTCCGCAGCCGGACGGGCCGATGAAAGCCGTGACCTTCTTCTCCGGAATGTCCAGGCTGACGTTCTTGATCGCGTGGAACTTGCCGTAATAAAAATTCAGGTCGCGCACCGACATCTTGACGGATTCGTTGCGTGCCACAGTAGATGTTTGCATGGAATATTTCCTCAGTTTTTATTTCTGAACAGCACGCGGGCGAGAATATTCAGCGCCAGCACACCCAGCGTGATCAGCAACACGCCGGCCCAGGCCAGTTTTTGCCAGTTTTCAAACGGGCTCATGGCAAATTTAAAAATCGTCACCGGCAGGCTGGCCATCGGCTGGCTCAGGTCGCTGGTCCAGAACTGGTTGGACAGCGCGGTGAACAGCAGCGGCGCGGTTTCACCGGCCACACGGGCCACCGCCAGCAGCACGCCGGTGACCACACCGGCCTGCGCGGCACGCAGCGTGATGCCCATGATGACCTTCCACTTCGGGCTGCCCAGTGCATAGGCGGCTTCCCGCAGCGCGTTGGGCACCAGCCTGAGCATGTTGTCCGTGGTCCGGATCACCACCGGAATGATCAGCAGCGCCAGCGCCACCACACCGGCCCAGCCAGAAAAGCTCTTGACCTGGGCCACCACCAGTGCATAAACAAACAGCCCAACCACGATGGACGGCGCAGACAGCAGGATGTCGTTGATGAAGCTGGTCGCCTTGCCCAGCCGGGTGTGCGCACCGTACTCGGCCAGGTAAATACCGGCCAGCACACCAACAGGCGTGCCCAGCACGGTCGCCAGCAACACCATGGTCAGCGAGCCGAAAATGGCATTGGCCAGCCCGCCGGTTTCGGCATTGGGCGGTGGCGTCATTTCGGTGAACAGGGCCAGACTCAGACCGCCCAGGCCGAGGCGGAAGGTCTCGAACAAAATCCACATCAACCAGAACAGGCCAAAGGCCATGGCGCCCATCGACAGCGTGATGGCGACCGCGTTGACGGTCTTGCGCCGGCGAAACTTGGCTTGGCGCGCTTCCTGAGCGCGGCTCATTGTTGCGGTGTTCATGTGCGTGCTCCTTCGCCTTTTTGCAGACGTGACAGCAACAACTTGGACAGGGCCAGCACCACAAAAGTGATGAAAAACAAGACCAGGCCCAGATAGATCAGCGCCGCCTGGTGCAGGCCTTCGCTGGCTTCGGCAAATTCGTTGGCCAGCGCCGAGGTGATGCTGTTGGCCGCCTGGAACAGCGACAGGGAGTCGAGCTGGTTGAAGTTGCCGATGACAAACGTCACCGCCATGGTCTCACCCAGGGCCCGGCCCAAACCGAGCATGATGCCGCCTATCACACCGGCCTTGGTGTAGGGCAGCACGATCTTGAACACCACTTCCCAGGTGGTGGCGCCCAGCGCATAGGCAGACTCCTTGAGCATGGGCGGCGTCACCTCGAACACATCGCGCATCACCGAAGCGATGAAGGGAATGATCATGATGGCCAGGATGATGCCCGCCGCGAGAATGCCTATACCGACCGGCGGGCCTGAAAACAGCGCACCGAGGTAAGGAACATCGCCAAAGGCAGCCTGCAGTGGCGCCTGCACATACTTGGCCAGGATGGGACCGAACACCAACAGGCCCCACATGCCGTAAACAATCGAGGGCACGGCCGCCAACAGCTCGATGGCCACACCGAGTGGGCGCTTGAGCCAGCGCGGCGACAACTCGGTGAGAAACAGGGCAATGCCGAAACTCACTGGCACGGCAATCACCAGCGCCACCAGCGAGGTCATCAGCGTGCCGTAAATCATCACCAGGCCGCCGTATTTGTTCTGGACCGGGTCCCATTCGGAGGTCCAGAGGAAACTCAGGCCGTATTCCCTGATGGCCGGCCAGGCGCCCATGACCAGCGACAGAATGATCGCCGCCAGCAGCAGCAAGGTCGCAATGGCGGCAAGCCGGGCGGCCCACTCAAAAACCAGATCCGCCGTGCGGCTGGACCGGCGCTGGGTCGGGGTCGGCGGAACGGCCATGGTGGTCTCTCTGCTGCTGTATGGACTTGCAGGAAGTGTAGCTGCCAAGTGATGCTCCTCTGCGGATATGGAAAAGGCGAAACGGCATGCGCCGATTCGCCTTCGAGGGGATGGTTTTTACTTGATCGCGACTGCTTTGCCAGCGCCGTCGGTGATCTTGCTCCAGGACTGGCGAATCACGTTCTTGACAGAGTCAGGCATGGGCACATAGTCCAGGTCGTCGGCCATCTTGTCGCCGCCGCTGTAGGCCCAGTCAAAAAACTTCAGTGCCTGGGTGGCCTGGGCAGGCTTGTCCTGCTTGGCGTGCATCATGATGAAGGTGGCGCCTGTGATGGGCCAGGAATCCTTGCCGGGCTGCTCGGTCAGCACCTGGTAAAACGATTTGGCCCAGTCTGCGCCGGCAGCCGCAGCCTTGAAGGCGGTGTCGCTGGGTTGCACATAGGCGCCCGTGGCGTTACGCATCGCAACGTGGGTCTGCTTGTTTTGCTTGGCGTAGGCGTACTCCACATAACCGATCGAGTTGGGCAGGCGCTGCACGAAGGCAGAGACGCCCTCGTTGCCCTTGCCGCCAGCGCCGGTTGGCCAGTTCACTGCCGTGCCTTCACCCACCTTGGATTTCCACTCGGCATTGACCTTGGACAGGTAGTTGGTGAACAGGAAGGTGGTTCCAGAACCATCGGCACGGCGCACCACAGCAATGGCAGCGTCCGGCAGAGGCACGCCCGGGTTCAGCGCGGTGATGGCTGCGTCATTCCATTTGGCAACCTTGCCCAGGTAGATGTCGCCCAGCACGGCACCGGTCAGCTTGATCTGGCCGGCGGCAATACCCTTGATGTTGACCACAGGCACCACGCCACCAATCACGGTCGGGAACTGCAGCAAGCCGTCCTTGGCCAGCTCGGCGTCCGTCAGCGGCGCGTCGGAAGCACCGAAGTCAACGGTTTTACCGCGAATCTGGCGCATGCCGGCACCGGAGCCGACCGACTGGTAATTGATACGAACGCCGGTAGCCTTGTTGTAGGCGTCAGCCCACTTGGCATACACCGGTGCGGGGAACGAGGCGCCGGCGCCGGTCACATCCTGGGCACTGGCCACAGCGGTCACGGACAGGGCCGCCAGGGCCACCATGCCAGCCATCGTTGCTTTGAAGTTCAGCTTCATTCGTACACCTCTTGAGTTAAGGAAATTGGACAGATGAAGCGACTGTAAGAAGCTTGTGTGACAACGGCATGACAAAGGCAAAGGCCGGCTTATCCCGTGTGATTGCTGGAAGCGTCACGCAGTTGTCACACAAGCTGCCTACGCTCAGGCCTGTTTATCAACCCAGGAGTGAGCCCATGTTTTCCCGTCGTACCCTGTTTGCAGTGGCTGCAGCCACACTTGTTTCGGCTTG
>JAZKIE010000001.1:3683-11318 GCA_040385025.1 Pseudomonadota bacterium
TTCCCGCGCCTCGCGCTGTCGAGTTTTCTTCAAGCCTTTTAGGCCTTCAGCCCTTATTCAAAGGGCGCAAGCAGCTACTGATTTCATAGCAAATTCGCAACAACCGGCGAAGCCATCGGGCTGCGCCATGGAAAAACCATGCCCTCCATCCACACCCCGCCCACCCGCCGCAGGCTCCTGCAGGCCGCTGCCTTGCTGGCAACCGGCACCGCCCTGCCCGGCATGGCACAAACAGGCCGATCCAACGGCACGTCCCGCAGCCTGGTCGTCGCGCAACTGGTGGACTATTCAGTGGCTCAGCAGGATGTCTCCAAGGACTTTTTGATTGGCTCCCGGGCGGCCTGGCAGGACATCAATTCGCGCGGCGGTATCCGCGGGCGACGGGTGGAACACCTGGCGCTGGAAACCGACGGCACGCCGGCCAGCGTGCAAAAGGCCTTGGCCACCGTGCGTGACATCCCCCATTGCGTGGTGTTGTCCGGGAGCGTGGGCGACCAGATGGCCGGCCAGGTTGTCGCACAGTTGCAAAAGGACAGTCTGGGTCTGGCACACGCCGCACCCTGGCTGCAAAACTCCAGCCTGGACATCGATGAGCAGACTTTTCCCATCTTTGCCGCGCGGCAGGAGCAGATTGCCTATGCCCTGAAAACCCTGTCCGTGATGGGCATGCAGGAGCTGGGGGCGGTGTACGCCTCGCCGCAGGACCACGCGGCTTACCACAGCGAGGTCGAGCGCATCGCCAGCGGCATGAAGCTCAAGCTGCAGTCGTTTCGCGGCGCCGGCGACCTGCGCGCCATCGGCCAGCAGCTCACGCCCCGCACGCCGGCCGTGCTGCTGTTTGTCGGCGGCACCCCCGAGCTGGCGGAGTTCACGCAGGGGCTGGAAAAACAGGCGCGCCAGCGTTACATCGTGGCTCTGGCCGACGTCAACCTGCAGACCATGCTGCAAATGGGCGCCGCCCGCAACACCCCGGTGATCGCGACCCAGCCCGTGCCGCTGGTCAACGCCAGCCTGCCGGTGGTGCGCGCCTACCGCGAGACCTTGGCCCGCCTGTTCGACGAGCCGCCAACCTCCCTGAGTCTGGCGGGCTACATCGCCGCACGCTACACCATGGATGTGCTGGCCGAGGTCGAAGGCACGCCGACGCGTCAAACCGTGCTGGCGGCCTTTCAACGCCGCTCCAAGGTCGATATCGGTGGCTTTCTGGTCCGCTTCAACCCCCAGCGGCGCAGCAACACCTATGTCACGCAAAGCATGATGACGGCAGACGGCCGGCTGATCGGATAAACCTGCGCCAGACCGGGCGTGAATGCTATGCTGGCTGCGCCCCCAACAGCCGCTCACACATGCAAAATGGAACTCGCCTCGCTGCGGTGGACCTCGGGTCCAACAGCTTTCGCCTTGAAATAGGCCATCTCGACAACGGGCGGATTCACCGCACCGAGTACCTCAAGGAAACGGTGCGCCAGGGCAATGGCCTGGACGGTGACCGCAACCTGACGCCCGAGGCGATGCAGCGTGGCTGGGACTGCCTGGCACGTTTTGGGGAGCGCCTGGCGGGCTTCAAAAAAAGCGAAGTCCGGGCGGTGGCCACACAGACGCTGCGCGAGGCCCGCAACCGCGACGAATTCCTGGCAGGTGCGCTCCCGATGCTGGGTTTTCCCATTGACGTGATTTCCGGCCGCGAGGAAGCCCGCCTGATCTACCAGGGCGTGGCCCACATGCTGCCGCAGTCCAGCGAGCGTCGGCTCGTCATCGACATCGGCGGGCGTTCCACCGAAATGATTTTGGGCCAGGACCTGGACGCTCTGGTGATGGAGTCCTACCGCGTCGGCAGTGTGGCCTGGTCCATGAAGTATTTTCCGGACGGCCAGTTCAATGCCCGCGCTTTTGCAGCAGCCGAGGTCGCCGCCAAGGCTGTTCTTGACGAAGCCCTCAATCTCTACCCGGCCGGGAGTTGGGAAGTTGCTTACGGCTCGTCCGGCACCGTAGGCGCCGTCGCCGATGTATTGGGCGCCGCAGGCTGGCCGCAAGGCCTGGTGACCCGCGAAGGCCTGGACTGGCTGCTGGACCGGCTGCTCAAGGCCCAAAGCGCGGACCGCCTCAAACTCGACGGCATGAAAGACGACCGGCGCGCCGTGATAGGCGGCGGCATCAGCGTGCTCAGGGCGGTGTTCGATTTGCTCGGCATCACGCAAATGCAGGCAGCGCAAGGTGCCCTGCGCCATGGCGTGTTGTACGACTTGCTGGACCGTGAGCAGGACACCACCGACCTGCGCTCCACCACGGTCCAGCGGCTGGCCCGCAAATTCGAGGTCGATGCGGCCCAGGCCCAGCGCGTCAGCAAAACAGCCCGGACCTTGTTTCAACAGGCCAGCGGTGCCCTGCCAACGCCCGAGCTGGCAGGCTTTCAGCGCAAGCTCGACTGGGCGGCGCAGTTGCATGAAATCGGCAGCCATATCTCGCACAGCGATTACCACAAGCATGGCGCCTACATTCTGGACAACGCCGACGCACCCGGCTTCGCGCTGCCCGAACTGCACCGGCTCAGCCTGCTGGTGCTGGGCCACCGCGGCAAACTGCGCAAGCTGGAAGCCGATTTTGAAGACCCGGTGTTCGTGCAGCAGTTGCTGTGCCTGCGGCTGGCCGTGATCCTGTGCCATGCGCGCCGCGACCCGGACCTCAAGGGTATGCAGATCGAAGCCGCGACCGGCATCCACCGGTTTGTGCTGGGCTGCCGCGCCGGCTGGGCCACCGCCTATCCCCAGTCGGCGCATTTGCTGCGTGAAGAAGTGCTGGCCTGGCAAAAAACGCCCTGGACATTGATCGTCCCCAGCCCGTGATGCGGCCGGTTTGACCTGGCTTGCCTGAACGGTATAAACTGTATAAACCGTTTACACAAAAGGACCCAGCCATGGCAACCGCAAAAAAGAAACCTGTCACCCGCAAACAATCCGGCAGCACCGTCAAAAAAACGGCGGCAAAAAAACCGTTGACTGCACCTGCACGTCCGGCCAGCCCGGCAAAACCCGCTGGTAAAACGCCCATTGCCAAAAAACCGGCCAGCAAACCAGCGGCGGCACCAAAGGCGGAAAAACCCGCCAAGCCCAAAAAGCCCAAACTGGTTCGTGACAGCTTCACCATTCCCAAGGCCGAGTATGTGGTGCTGGACGAGCTCAAGCAGCGCGCCGGCGGGCTGGCCCGTCCGATCAAAAAAAGTGAATTGTTGCGCGCCGGCATCAAGGCGCTGGCGGCCATGCCCGATGCCGCTTTTCTGACCGCGCTGAACAACGTGCCCGCGATCAAGACCGGTCGGCCTGCGGCCTGATCGAGCGCCTCGCTAAAGGAGCTCCGGCGACTGCACCGTGACCACCACGGTCTGTGCGCCGGCTTCGCGATCGCGGTGGCGCAGCCACCAGAGTGCGCCCTTTTTGACCGCGCACTCTTCTTCCCGCAAACCGAGCAACTGTGAAATCACCTGCCCCAGCGTGGGCTGGTGGCCAATCACCAGGATAGGCAGCTTGTTGCCCGGCCACTGAACCAGCTCCAGCAACTGGGCGGGTGGCGCATCGGGCCCGAGCTCGGCGCGTACCTTGTATTTGCGTCCCAACGCCAGCGCCGTCTGCTCGCAGCGGCGCGCCGGGCTGACCAGGATGCGGGTGCGTTCCGGCAACTGCCGGTCCAGCCAGCCGGCCATGCGTGCCGCCTGCTTTTCCCCGCGTGGGGTCAGTGAACGCTCCAGGTCGCTGATGCTGTGGGGATCATCGGGCAGCCATTCTTCGGCCTCCGCATGACGCCACAAGATCAGATCCATCACGCCTCATTCATGGCGGACCTGCCCGCCGAATAACGTGCCATCAATGCCGCCTGGGCGCCATGTTGCGGGCCTGGCTCGGCCGCCTGTACACGCAGATAGCTGCCATCGGGCTGCAAATCCCAGGCATCCACGCCATCGTGCAGGTAAGCAACCAGGCATTCGTCGATGATGCGCTGGCGAAGCTCCGGGTCGGTGACCGACCAGGCCAGCTCAACCCGCCTGAGCATGTTGCGGTTCATCCAGTCGGCGCTCGACAGATACACCGTTTCTTCGCCATCGCAGCGGAAGTAAAAAACCCGCGAATGCTCAAGAAAGCGGCCGATGATGGAGCGGACGCGGATGTTGTCGGTCACGCCCGGCACCTGCGCCGGCAGCATGCAGGCGCCGCGCACCACCAGGTCGATCTTGACGCCGCGCTGTCCGGCCCGGACCAGCGCCAATATCAGCGTCTCGTCGGTCAGCGCATTCATCTTGGCCACAATGCGCGTGTCCTTGCCCTGCGCAGCAACCTCACCCAGCGCGTCTATTCTTTCGATCAGTTTTTTGTGCAACTGGAATGGCGCCAGCCACAGCCGGTTGAGCTTGGGCAGTTTGCTCTGGCTGGCCAGGTGTACAAACACATTGTCGATATCGGCGGTCAGCGCCGCATCGGCCGTCAGGTAGCTGATGTCGGTGTACAGGCGGGCCGTCTTGGGGTTGTAGTTGCCGGTGGACAAATGCGCGTAACGCCTGAGATGCTGGCCTTCGCGGCGAGTCACCAGCAGCATCTTGGCGTGGGTCTTCAGGCCGACCACGCCGTACACCACCTGCGCGCCTATGGACTCCAGCATCTCGGCCCAGTTGATATTGGCTTCTTCATCAAAACGCGCCTTGAGCTCCAGCACCACCATGACTTCCTTGCCACGCCGCACCGCCTCACGCAGCAGCACCATCATTTCGGAATCGGTGCCGGTGCGGTAAATCGTTTGCCGGATCGCCAGCACCTGCGGGTCGTTGACCGCCTCGCGCAGAAAGTCGAGCACGCCGTCAAAACTCTCAAAGGGCTGATGGATGGACACATCGCCGCGTTTGAGCCGCTCAAAAAACGACTCGCCCGGCACCAGTTGTGTCGGGTAGCAGCCCTTGTGCGGCGGAAACAACAGGCGCGGGTCGTTGACCAGGTCCACCAATTGGGTCAGGCGCACCAGGTTGACCGGGCCATGCACCCGGTACAGCGATGCTTCCGGCAGGTTGAACTGGCCGAGCAAAAAGTCCGACAGGTGTTTGGAGCAACCGGCCGACACCTCCAGCCGCACCGCCTGGCCGTAGTGGCGCTGCTCCAGACCCAGGCGCAGTGCCGTGCGCAGGTTTTTCACATCGTCTTCATCGACCGCCAGGTCGGAATGCCGCGTCACGCGGAATTGCGAGAATTGCCCCACCTCGCGGCCGGCGAACAGCTCGCTCAAGTGCGCGCGGATCACACTGGAGAGCGACACGAAACAGGTGTGTTTACCCGACACCTTGTCGGGCATGCGAATCAGGCGCGGCAAAACACGCGGCACCTTGACGATAGCGATGTCGTTCTCGCGGCCAAAGGCGTCGTGCCCACCAAGCCGGACAATGAAGTTGAGCGACTTGTTGGCCACTTGCGGAAACGGATGTGAAGGGTCCAGCCCGACCGGAATCAGCAGCGGCCGGACCTCGCGCTCGAAGTAGGCCTGCACCCACTGCCTTTGCGCGCTGTTGCGGTCGCCATGCGAGACGATGCGAATGCCCTGCTTTTCAAACAGCGGCATCAATTCGTCGTTGTACAGGGCGTACTGGCGCGCCACCATGTCGTGCGCGGCTCCGGCCAGCGCCTCGAAGGAAGTTTCCGTGTAAGCACCCTTGTGCTCCTTGGCCTGCGCTGCCGTCAGGTGCAGCGCTGCGCGAACCTCAAAAAACTCGTCGAGATTGGAAGACACGATGCATAAAAAGCGCAGGCGCTCCAGCAAGGGGACATCCGCGCGCTTGGCCCAGTCCAGCACCCGCTCGTTGAAAGCCAGAATGCTGTGGTCGCGGTCCAATAACTTCAGGGCTGCAGGAGTGGCGTGCGCGGGCAAGACAGTTGAATGAGACATGCGGGTGAGGTGTTTTGTAATCAAACTGACATGTTGCTAGTGTTGTCCATCCAGATGACAAACGTGTGACAAAAAGGCGGCAAAGCCCTTATCCCGTCAGGGCATCTGTTGCCAGCACACCGACATGGGTTTTTTCGCGCGCCGGCACCAGATGGCCTTCAAACAAGCGGGCCGCATGCGCCCAACTGAAGTCAAGCGCGCGTGCGCGCGCTTCATGGCGCGGAACAGCCAGCGCACCGTCGCACGCCTGCTTCAGGTCGGCATGCATGACGCCGCCGTGACAAGCACCGTCCTGCGTGCCCAGCACCTCCAGCGGCCCGTCAACGGGATAGGCGGCGACCGGCGTGCCGCTGGCCATGGCTTCCAGCATCACCAGGCCAAAGGTTTCGGATTTGCTTGGAAAAACAAACACATCGGCTGCCGCATATACACCGGCCAGCACGTCACGAGGCAACACGCCCAGCCAGCGCACCCCGGGGTAGCGCTCTTTCAGCGACGCTTCCAGCGGCCCGACACCACAGACCAGCTTGGTGCCGGGCAGGTCGAGTTTGAGGAAGGCGTCGATGTTTTTCTCATAAGACACCCGGCCCACAAACAAGGACACCGGCCTGGGCAACTCGCCCAGCGGCGGATACAGGCGCGGCTGCGGGTGAAAGGCAAACAAGCGGGTGTCCACACCGTGCGTCCAGCTGCGCAGCTTGCGAAAACCGCGCTGCTCCAGCATGCGCAACACGCCGTTGGTCGGCACCATCACGCCGGACGAGGCCTTGTGGAAGTGGCGAAACAGCGCATACCCCCAGGACAGCGGGATTTTCAAAGCGGCGTTGAGGATTTCCGGAAACTTGGTGTGAAACGCCGTGGTGAAACGCAGCCCGTGTTTGATGCAATAAGCGCGTCCCGCCCAGCCCAGCGGGCCTTCGGTCGCGATATGGATGGCGTCGGGTTGCAGCAGGTCCAGCTTTTCAGTCAGCAGCGCCTTGGGGCGAATCGCCAGGTCGATGCCGGCATAACCGGGGCAAGGCCGCGTCCTGAACAAGCCGGGGTGAATCACCTCGACCTGGTGGCCGAGTTTTTCGAGTTCATGCACCAACTCCACCAGCGTGGTCACCACGCCGTTGACCTGGGGCTGCCAGGCGTCGGTAATCAGCGCGATCTTCATGGTCGGCCTCACGCGGTGACGGTGGCGGCAAGGTGCCCGCGGCCCTGGGTTTCGTGGGCCGGCGCCCAATGCAGCAACTCCAGCGTGCCGTCGTAGTGCTCCACCAGCGCGGTGCGGCTTTCGACCCAGTCGCCGTCATTGCAATACAACACGCCGTCGATGTCCCGCATCTCGGCGCGGTGGATGTGGCCACAGACCACGCCCTGGTGGCCCCGGCGGCGCGCCTCATTGGCCACGGCCACCTCAAAGTCGGTCACATAGTTCAGCGCGCTTTTGACCTTTTGCTTGAGGTAGGCAGACAAGGACCAGTAAGGCAGGCCCATACGCGCGCGCAGGCTGTTCAGGTAGCGGTTGAGCTTGAGGGTGAACTCATACAGGTTGTCCCCCACATAAGCCAGCCACTTGGCGCATTGCACCACGGCGTCGAAATAGTCGCCGTGCACCACCCACAGCCTGCGGCCGTCGGCGGTGACATGCACGGCCTCGTCCAGCACCTCGATGCCGCCGAACTGGTGGCCAATGAATTCACGCGCAAACTCGTCGTGGTTGCCCGGCACGTA
>JAZKIE010000002.1:0-2499 GCA_040385025.1 Pseudomonadota bacterium
TTGGGCTGCTTGTTGTAGGCGTAGCGGCCCTGGGTGTCGGAGTGGTTGCAGATGTGGCCGGGGTCGAAGGCATCGAGGAACTGGAACGGGCCGTAGTCGATGGTCAGGCCCAGGATGCTCATGTTGTCGGTGTTCATCACACCGTGGCAAAAGCCGACGGCCTGCCACGCGGCCACCATGGCCGCCGTGCGTTCGCTGACCGCCTGCAGCAGCGCGGCATAGGGCTGGGCGGCATCGCGGCATTCGGGGTAATAGCTGTCGATCACAAAATCGGCCAGCGCTTTGAGCTGCGCGTGCTGGTCGCTGTAGCTGAAATGCTCGAAGTGCCCGAAACGAATGAAGCTGGGCGCGGTGCGGGTGACCACGGCGGCGGTTTCAATCTCTTCACGGCGGACCTTGGCGTCCGAGCCCGTGATGCACAGGGCACGCGTGGTCGGGATGCCCAGACCGTGAATGGCCTCCGAACACAGGTACTCGCGGATCGAACTGCGCAACACCGCGCGGCCGTCGCCCATGCGGGAGTAGGGCGTCAGGCCAGCGCCTTTGAGCTGGATCTCCTGCGGCCCGGCAGCGGTTTGCATCTCCCCGAGCAGGATGGCGCGGCCGTCGCCGAGTTGTCCGGCCCATTGCCCGAACTGGTGGCCGCTGTAGACGCTGGCCAGCGGCCGCGAACCCTGCGCGAGCTGGTTGCCGGTAAAGAGTGCCAGTGACTCCTGTGACGCGAACCACGGCTCCAGCAGCCCGAGTTCGCGCGCCAGGGCCTGGTTACGGCCGATCCAGTAGGGGGCGGGCAGTGGCGTGGGCTGGAGTTCGGTGAAAAAATCCGGTCCCAGCGCTGCAAAGCGGTTGTTCCATGCCATGCCAGGGATGGTCGCGGGCGATTCGTTGATGACGGCGTTCATCCGGTCATTGTCCTATGTGGCCAACAGCCCCGTGCCTGCGGGGTTAAGGGGAGGAACCGGTTCACTCAGGGGGTTTCTCCGGAGGCCGCACGGCATAGGCGGCCAGCGCCTGCTCGTCAAGCATGGCCACCCGGCCGAACTCCAGCGACACCAGGCCCAACTGCTCCATGGACTTGAGGGCGCGATTGACCGTCTGCCGCGACAGGCCGGCCAGATGGCCGAGTTCTTCCTGCGACAGCACCAGCCGGCGCCGGCCCTGCCAGAACACTCGGCTCAGGTACAGGGCCACGCGTTGCTCGGGCGAGCGCAGCCGCCCGGCCTCGATGATGGTCATGGCCTGGCCCAGACGGCGGTTCAGGTGCGTGACCAGAAAATGGTTGAAGGGCAGGCAGTCGGCCAGCAGGGTATCGAACTCGGCGCGCGGCAGGCACAGCAGCACCGTATCGCGCAGCGCAATCACGTCGTAGCGCCTGGGCTCGGTTTTCAGCACAGAGCCTTCGCCGAACCACTCCCCGTCCGGCACGCCGAGAAAGGCCGAGACGCGGCCTTCGGACGACGTGCTTTGCAGCTTGACCAGGCCGGACAGCACCGCGTACCAGCCTTTGACCGGCGTGCCCGCTGCCAGCATCACATCCCCCTTCCGGCCTGCCTGCGTCAGGCTGCGCTCAAGCAGGCGGGCGCGGCTGTCCTCCGGCAGGGCGGCAAACCAGGGCTGGCTGCGCAGAAAACGGTGCTGAGGCAAGGCGGCTTCTTCAAGAGACATGGGCATGATTGTCCCGCAGCCGCGGTAACCGGCTTGCCGGGTCCTGCTCAGGGGTTTGTACCTAGGAACTGTCGGACCGGCGACATCCCTTGCCCGGCAGCGTGCGCCGGGCCATAGTCCGGGTTCGCCGCAGCCTTGCGAAGTAGGGATTTGCCGGTGCAAGGCGGTGAATGCGGGCGTTACGATGCAGCCACGGCGTTGTTGCAGAACAGCGATTTTTTACGGGATAAAAAAAGGAAACATGACCATGTTGGGTTTGATGCAAAGCCAGCCGCTGCTGATTTCGTCGCTGATTGATTTTGCGGAACGCCATCACGGCGATGCAGAAATCGTGTCGCGCCGCGTGGAGGGCGATATCCACCGCTACACCTACCGTGATGTGGCACGCCGGTCGCGCCAGGTGGCGAGCGCACTGGATGCGCTGAAGCTGCAGTTCGGTGACCGCATAGCCACCCTGGCCTGGAACGGCTACCGCCACCTTGAACTGTATTTCGGCGTCAGCGGCTCCGGCCGCGTGCTGCACACCCTGAATCCGCGCCTGCACCCCGACCTGGTGTCCTGGATTGCCAACCATGCCGAAGACCAGGTGCTGTTTTTTGACATGTCTTTTCTGCCGCTGGTTCAGGCCTTTCATGCGAAGTGCACCACCATCAAGCACTACATCGCACTGTGTGATGCGGACAAACTGCCGGCCGACAGCGGCCTTCCGAATCTGAGCAGCTACGAAGCCTGGCTGGCGCCCCATTCGACCGACTACAGCTGGCCCAGTTTTGATGAAAACTCGGCGTCGAGCATGTGTTACACCAGCGGCACCACCGGCAACCCGAAGGCCGC
>JAZKIE010000003.1:0-2341 GCA_040385025.1 Pseudomonadota bacterium
CTGACTTTACCGGAGACACCATGTCCAGACTTCCTGCGCCGCTAGACAAGCTTCCGCTGCCCATCATCGGCTCGCCGCTGTTCATCATCAGCAACCCCAAGCTGGTGATCGCCCAGTGCATCGCCGGTGTGGTCGGCGCCATGCCCGCACTCAATGCGCGGCCGGCGGCGCAGCTCGAAGACTGGCTGGCCGAGATCACCGAGACCCTGGCCGCCTACAACCAGGCGAATCCGGGCAAGCCAGCCGCGCCGTTTGCCATCAACCAGATCGTGCACAAGTCCAACGACCGGCTCGACCACGACATGGCCATGTGCGTCAAGTACAAGGTGCCTATCTACATCACCTCGCTGGGCGCGCGCGAGGACATCAACGCCGCGGCGCACAGCTACGGCGGCGTGGTGCTGCACGACATCATCAACAACAAGTTCGCGCGCAAGGCGATTGAAAAGGGTGCCGATGGCCTGGTGGCAGTCGCTGCCGGCGCGGGCGGCCATGCCGGTGTGAAAAGCCCGTTTGCGCTGATCCAGGAGATCCGCCAGTGGTTTGACGGCCCGATTGCGCTGTCGGGTGCGATCTCGACCGGCGGCGCCGTGCTGGCTGCGCAGGCCATGGGTGCCGACTTTGCCTACATCGGCTCGGCCTTCATTGCTACCGACGAAGCACGTGCCGCGGACGAATACAAACAGTCCATCGTCGACAGCAACAGCGACGACATCGTTTACTCCAGCCTGTTCACCGGCGTGCACGGCAATTACCTCAAGCCGTCCATTGTTGCTGCGGGCATGGATCCCGACAACCTGCCTGAAGGTGATTTGAAAACCATGAACTTCGCCAGCGGCGAGGGCAGCAAGTCCAAGGCCTGGAAAGACATCTGGGGCTGCGGCCAGGGCATAGGCGCGATCAGCAAGGTGCAGAGCACGGCCGACTACGTGGCCCAGCTCAGGCGCGAGTACGACGAGGCCCGCCAGCGCATTTGCGCCTGACGGTCCTGTCATGACGCCCGCGCAACGCCTGCCGGGGGTGGACGCCCTCAAGGGCCTGGCCTGCGTGCTGATTGTCTGGCACCACCTGGCGTTTTACGGCCCGATGTCCGATGTGGTCCACGGCGCCGCGCCGGGGCTGATGAACTGGCTTTATACCTACGGCCGCATGGCGGTGCAGGTCTTCCTGGTGGTCGGCGGCTTTCTGGCCGCCTGTTCGCTGGCTCCGGAGGGCAGGGCCCGTTTCGGGCAACCGCTGCGCCTGATCCTCAAGCGTTACCGCCGCCTGGCCCTGCCGCTGGTGGTGGCCGTGCTGATCACGGTGGGGGTGGCGGCGCTGGTGCGGCCCTGGTTGCAGCATCCCTCGGTGCCTGGTGTGCCCACGCTGTGGCAACTGCTGAGCCATCTGTTTTTGCTGCAGGACCTTCTGGGTCAGGAGGCCTTGTCGGCCGGCATCTGGTATGTGGCGATCGACCTTCAATTGTTCGCCATGACGGTGCTGATTCTCACGCTGGTTCGCAGTGAGCGTCATCGCTGGGTGGTGCTGGCGCTGGCCGCTGCGTCGCTGCTGGTCTTCAATCGCCGTAGCGAACTCGACATGACCGGCCTTTACTTTTTTGGTGCCTACGCGCTGGGCATGCTGGCCTGGTGGGCCAGCCGCAGCGAGCGGCCAATGCGCTGGCTGCTGGCGATCGCCGGCCTGGGTGCGGTGGCGCTGCTGCTGGACTTCCGGGGTCGCCTGCTGGTCGCGGTGGTGGTGGCGCTGGCGCTGGTGGGGCTGCAGCGCAGCCCCTGGGCTGCGCGCTGGCTGCAGCAGGCCTGGATGCTGCGGCTGGGACAGATATCCTACTCGGTGTTCCTGATTCACTTTCCGGTCTGCCTGCTGGTCAATGCGCTGGTGACCCATCTCTGGCCGGGGCAGTTGGCGGCGAATACGCTGGGCATGCTGGCCGCATTTGGCTTGTCGCTGCTGGCCGGGGAAGCGCTGTACCGAAGTGTCGAATCGCCGCTTGCTCGCTGGCGCACGCTGCTGAAACCTGCGTTGCCAGCGCCGTAAGCCGCGTTACCATATCTTCAAGTAAGAAATGAGCGCCAGCCCGCGTCTTTCGGGCGTGAATAGCTATCGAATCAATAGCAAGTGCCAGGGACTTGCGGCTTGCCGGTCAGGCGAATATACTGTTTATTCATACAGTTATTGTCGCCTTGATTGCCCCCATGCCCGATGTTCTCATTCCTGTCCACGCCATCAAGGGCCGTGGCACCGCGACCCGACTGGCGCATCGTTTCGAAAAAGACGTGCGTGCCGACTGGGACGACGGTTGGGGCACGCTGGAGGCCGATGCCGCCGAAGGCGCCCCCAG
>JAZKIE010000004.1:0-3465 GCA_040385025.1 Pseudomonadota bacterium
TGCGGCCCGCCACCGCGCCGTCTTCTTCACCCCTCCTCAAAGCCTGAAAGGAAACACCATGAACGCAACAAGCACATCGAACGCCTTGCCCGACAGCCGCCTGGAGCGACTCGCGCGCAAACGCGCAGCCGCCAAACTGGGCTGGTACATCCACGCCACGGTTTACCTGGGGGTCAACCTGTTGCTGGTGGCGCTGTCGGCTGCCAGCGGCCGCCACTGGGCCGTCTTCCCGCTGCTCGGCTGGGGCATCGGCCTGGCAGTGCACGGCGCCGTGGTGTTTCTGGTCGCCGGCGGCGCCGGCATCCACGAGCGCCTGGTGCAGCAAGAGCGCGAACGCCTCGCGCTGCAGCGCGACCCCTGGTGAGTTGTTCTTTCACCCTCCCTTTCACCCTTTCAACCATCCTGCCCAACGAGGTTTTCATGCACAACCGAATCCTGTCCCCCCTCCTGTCCACCCTGGCTGCCCTGCTGGCAGCGGCCGCCGTCCATGCGGGCGACCTGACCGTCGAGGTCAAGTTTCCCGACCAGCGGCAAGGCGCCGTTCGCGCCGCGCTGTTCGACAAGGCCGAGGGCTTTCCCCGCGGCACCGCCTTGCGCACGGCCACTGCACCCGCCGTTCAGGGCAAAGCCACGCTGCAGTTCGCCGACCTGCCCCCCGGCGACTACGCAATCACCGCCTTCCTGGACGAGAACGGCAACAGCAAGCTGGACAGCAACCTCTTCGGTTTGCCGACCGAGCCCTACGGTTTCAGCCGCGATGCACGCGCCATGGCCGGGCCACCGGCGTTTGCAGATGCCGCTTTTCGCATGGAAGACGGCGCGCAGCAGCAAACTTTCGACCTGAAATAAGGCGGGGCACATCATGAACTTCCCCATCAGCCGTCGCGCGGCGCTGGCCGCCCTGGGTGCGGCAGCCGTCGGAGCCGCCGGTTTTGGCCATGCCGCCGGACCACTGGACGCCTGGCGCAGCAGCTACACCCCGCACAACGGGTCTTTGAAAGCGGCCTTGGACAGCGGCCCGCTGCGCATTGAAGGCCGATGGCCCGCTGCCCTGAAGGGCACGCTGTACCGTGTCGGTCCGGCGCGGCGTGAACTGGGCGGCGTGTCCATGAACCACTGGTTCGACGGCGATGGCATGCTGCAGGCCTTCCGCTTTGAAGCTGGCCGGGTGTCGCATCGCGGCGCGCTGCTGGCCACGCCCAAGCTGCGGACCGAAGAGGCCGCGGGGCGCTTGCTGTACTCAGGCTTTGCGCAGACCCTGCCGAACTCGCCACCGCTGAGCGGGCCCGACACCGTCAACCCGGCCAACATCAATTTGCTGTCGCTGCCAGCCAGCCGCGAGCTGTTTGCCTTGTGGGAGGCTGGTTCGGCGCTGGCGGTGGACCCTGACAGCTTGCAGGCCAAAGGCTTCAAGGTCTGGTCACCCGACACCCAGGGCGCGCCGTTTTCGGCCCACCCCCGGGTGGCGCCCGATGGTACGGTGTGGAGCTTTGGCTACATGCCCGGCACCGGCAGCCTGCTGCTGTACGAGATCAGCCCCACCGGCCAGTTGCGCCGCCAGCATGTGCTGGCCGCGCCGCAGGCCGACATGGTGCACGACTTTGCCATCACCGAAAAACATCTGGTGTTTTTGCTGATGCCCCTGAAGTTTTCCGGCACGCCGGGGACTGGCAATCCCCTGTCGCACTACCGCTGGGAAGGCCAGTCGCCGCTGGTCGTGCTGCTGGTGGACAAGGCCGACTTCAAGGTGCAGCGCTTCGAGCTGCCGGCCACCGGCGTCTTTCACCTGGCCAATGCCTGGGAGCAAGGCGGCACGGTGCAAGTGCGTTTTGTCGCCCAGCCCGACATCCTGGGTGCCATGCAGCAGATGGACGTGAACCGCAGTTCCAGCGATGCAAGAACGCGCGCCACGGCATGGACGCAGATCACGCTCAACCCGGCCACCGGCCAGGCGCAGATGCAGGCCCTGGGCCTCGAGAACGTGGAGTTTCCACGCATTCACCCGGCCCGCAACGGGCTGCCCACGCAGTTCACCACCTTGCTGGCGCGCAGCCGCGAGATGAACGCGCGGGTGGACGGTTTTGACAGCGTGCTCACGCTGCACGGCGAGCAGCAAAAACGCCACCGCTACGGCGATGGCTGGATTGCCGAGGAGCATGTCTACGTGCCGGCCTCGCGCACGGCGCCGGAAGGCCGGGGCTGGGTGCTGGGCACGGCCTACCATTGGCCCAGCGAGCGCACCGCGCTGTCGGTGTTTGATGCCGCAGCGGTCAACGCCGGCCCCATCGCCAAAGTCACACTGCCTTATGGCCTGCCGCTGGGTCTGCACGGCCAGTTTGTTGCCGCCTGATCATCCATCCACCAGGAGATCGCCATGTCCCTCCCACTGTTGCGTAGCGCCGCCGCCGGCCTGTGCCTGGCCCTGACCAGCATGGCCCAGGCCGGCATGGGTTTTACCGAACTTGCCGGCCAGCAGGAGGACGGGCCGGTCACCGTCTTTTACCCCAGCGCGGGCGAGGGCCAGCGCGTCCAGATGGGCCGGTTTTCCTTGCAACTGGACCGGCAGGGGCTGCCGGTGCGCGGCAACGGCCGGCTGGTCGTGATTTCGCACGGCTCGGGCGGCTCACCCTGGACTTACACCACGCTGGCGCGCACGCTGGTTGATGACGGCTTTGTGGTGGCGCTGCCGCGGCACCGCGGCGACAACTACACCGACCCGTCCAGCCCCGGGCCCGACAGCTGGAAGCTGCGGCCGGCAGAGGTCTCGCGTGCGATTGATGCCGTGGCGCAAGACCCGCGTTTTGCGCCGCTGCTGGCACTCGACAAGGTCGGCATGTATGGCATGTCGGCCGGCGGCCACACCGCCTTGAGCCTGGCTGGCGGGCGCTGGTCACCGGCCCGGTTCGCCCGGCACTGCGAGGCGCATATCGCCGAGGACTTTCACACCTGCGTCGGACTCATCACCCGGCTCACCGGCGGCCTGCTGGACGGTCTGAAAAAAAGCGTGGCGCTGGCCGTGATCGGCCTGAAGTTCAGCGACAGCACGCCACACGCACATACCGATCCACGCATCCGCGCGGTAATCGCCGGTGTGCCGCTGGCCGCCGACTTCGACATGGATTCGCTGGCCGCGCCAGCGGTGCCGCTGGGCCTGGTCACAGCTGCCCAGGACAAATGGCTGGTGCCGCGTTTTCACAGCGAGCGCGTGCTGCAGGCCTGCAAAAACTGCGCGCTGATCGCCGGGCTGCCGACCGGCGGCCACGGCGCCCTGCTGTCGCCGCCACCGCCGGCCGACGCGCTATCGCCGCTGGCCCGCGACCTGTTGCTGGACCCACCCGGCTTCGACCGCAGCCAGTTACCGGCGGTGGACCGCCAGATCACCGCCTTCATGCGCAAACACCTGCTGCCCTGACTGCCCCCTAGAATGATCCGCATGACCCCGCCCCGCAGCCTTGAGACCACCGA
>JAZKIE010000004.1:3565-9556 GCA_040385025.1 Pseudomonadota bacterium
GTCAACAAAAGCGCCTACCTGCAGCGCAAGATGATCGAAGCGCGCCAGCATGCCAGCGAAGCGCGGCTCAAGCTGCTGGAAACCCAGCTGGAACCGCACATGCTGTTCAACACCCTGGCCAACCTGCGCGCCCTCATTGGCAGCGACCCGCAGCGCGCCCAGGTCATGCTGGACCACATGATTGCCTACCTGCGCGCCACGCTGGGCGCATCGCTGGCACCTACCCATACGCTGCAAGCCGAGTTTGACCGGGTGCGCGACTACCTCGCGCTGATGGCCATCCGCATGGGCCCGCGCCTGTCGTATGCGCTGGACCTGCCGGATGAACTGGCCCACTGCCCCGTGCCCACGCTGCTGCTGCAGCCGCTGGTGGAAAACAGCATCAAGCATGGACTGGAGCCCAAGATCGCAGGCGGACACATCGCCGTCAACGCGCGCCGCGAAGGCGACTCGCTGGTGCTGGACGTCATAGACAACGGCGTCGGGCTGGCCGCCGTCCCAGCCGGCACCGGCTTCGGCATGGCCCAGGTGCGCGAGCGCTTGGCCAGCATCTACGGCACCGCATGCGCTATTGAATTGGTAGCTACTGACGCAGGTAAAACAAGGGCTACAGCCCGATTTATCTTAAAGACATGAGCGACGTTCCGGCCACGGCCCTGATTGCCGAAGACGAACCCCTGCTGGCAGCGGCGCTGCAGACCGAGCTGGCGCGCGCCTGGCCCAGCCTGCGCGTACTGGCCAGCGTCGGCGACGGCGCCTCCGCCGTGGCGCAGGCGCTGGCACTGCGGCCCGACGTGTTGTTCTTTGACATCCGCATGCCCGGGCTGGGCGGGCTGGAGGCCGCCGCCGAGCTGGCTGACGAGTGGCCGGCGGACAGCGCCTTTCCTGCGCTGGTGTTTGTCACCGCTTACGACCAGTACGCGGTGCAGGCGTTTGAAGCCCAGGCGGTCGACTACCTGCTCAAACCGGTGCAGCCGCTCCGCCTGCAAAAGACCGTGTCAAAAGTGCAGTCGGCCCTTGCTCTACGTGCGCAAGCAGCTATCAATTCAGGAGCAAATGGCAGCGCCACACTGGACCAGGCGCTGGGCCAGTTGCGCCATTTGCTGGCCGCCGGCCAGGCGCCAGCGAGCAACCCGCTCAAGCTGATCCAGGTCAGCGTGGGCAGCAGCATCCGCATGGTGCCGATTGGCGAGGTGCTGTATTTCGAGGCCGCCGACAAATACATCCGCGTGCTGACCGCCAGCCACGAGCACCTGATACGCCTGCCGCTCAAGGAGCTGCTGCCCCAGCTTGATGCGCAACTGTTCTGGCAAATCCACCGCGGCACGGTGGTGCAGGCCCAGGCCATCAGCAGCGTGCAACGCGACGAAGCCGGCAAGCTGTCGCTGAGCCTGCACGGCCGGCCCGAGAAGCTGGCGGTCAGCCGGCTGTACAGTCAGCAGTTCCGGGCGATGTAAACGCCCTCCTCCGGACTGCCGCCATGCCTGATTCCGCCGCCCCTGCATCTGTTCTCGATTTCTGGCTCGGTGACAACTTTGCCTCCGGCTGGCCCAGCCGCGACATGGGCAAGCAGTGGTTCGGCGGCTCGGCCGAGCTGGACCAGCAAATCGCCCAACGCTTCGGCGCAGCGGTCACGCAAGCGCTGGGCGGTGGCCTGGCCGGCTGGGAGAGCCAGCCACTGGACCGGCTGGCGCTGGTCATCCTGCTCGACCAGTTTCCGCGCAACATGTATCGCGGCAAGGCCCAGGCTTTTGCCGGCGACGAGCGCGCCCAGACCCTGGTGACCGACGCTTTGGCGCAAGGCATGGACACGCAACTGCCCTGGGTAGGCCGCATGTTTTTGTACATGCCGCTGATGCACGCGGAAGACCTGGTGCTGCAGGAAGAAGGCGTGCGGCGTTTTCGCCAACTGGCCGACGAGGTGCCCGAAGATCTGCGCGTCACCCTGACCAGCAGCCTGCGTTTTGCCGAGCAGCACCGCGACATCATCGCCCGCCTGGGCCGCTTTCCCTACCGCAACAGTGCGCTGGGTCGCACCAACACGGCGCTGGAATTCGAGTTCCTCAAAGACGGCCCGCGTTTCGGTCAGTAGACCGTCACCCCGGCGGCTGCAGCCGCCGCAGTTCGCCTGCGCGACTTCCTGCACTTTTTTTGTCCCGGTCTGAATCCAGCGCCGATTCGTTTGCGTAAGCTTTTCAGGGCGCCATGCATGGTCACGTCAAAACGGTCGTGCAGAGGAGCTGACAACAAACTGGCCTCCGCCAGCTCACTTCTCACTTCACCAGGAGCTACCAAATGATGATCCGTACTGCCATCGCTACCGCCGCCGTTTCGCTGATCGCCGCTTGCGGCAGCATGTCTCCCATGATGCCGACCTACTCCCAGGCCGCACTGCCCGCCGCCGTGCAAGTGCCTGCCGGCAACAAAGTCGCGCTGGAAACCGTGGGTGTGGGCGAGATCACCTACCAGTGCAGCGCCAAGAAAGACATGGCCGGCCAGTTTGAATGGGTGTTTGTCGGCCCCGACGCCAAGCTCAATGACCGCAGCGGCAAACAGGTCGGCAAGTACTACGGCCCACCGGCCACCTGGGAAGCCATGGACGGCTCCAAGCTGACCGCCGTGCAGGTCGCCGTTGCGCCCAACACCAGCATGGCCGGCAGCATCCCGCTGCAGCTCGTCAAGGGCAACCCCGCCATGGGCTCCGGCGCCATGCAGGGCGTGACCTTTATCCAGCGCGTGGACACCCGCGGCGGCGTCGCCCCGGCCATGCCTTGCGCTGCTGGCAACCTCAACGCCAAACAAATCGTCAAGTACCAGGCCGACTACATTTTCTACAAGGCCATGTAAGGCCTGACTATCCGATCTCTCGGGAAGCTCGCTTTCTATGCAGATGGTGAGCGGCCAGCTCTGAAGTTAGGCGGAGCTGGCTTTAGCCCGCAGGCTGCTCGCAGCCTGTGGGCTTTTTTGCGCCTGCTCGCGGGCGCACCGTGCGGGTGCATTTGAAAGCGCTCTTGCCTTGCAGTGCGCCGGTCAGGCGTCCTACAAGCACTTACATCTTTCCCGGCTCTACTGGCTCTCAGGAAAAACAAACCGGGGAAACCAGATGAAAAGCACCAACACACCATTTCGCACCGCTGGCAAAAGCCTGCTGGGGACCACCCTGATGGTCACCGGCACGGCCCTGATCATGGCCGCCTGCTCCAGCGCGCCGCCGCTGCCCAAGGTCTACAGCCAGGATCGTCTGCCACAAGCCGTTCTGGTGCCGTCGGGCAACGTGGTCGCGTACGAAACCCGTGCCACCGGCATCCTGAACTACGAATGCAAACCCACCGCCACCGGCCCGTATGGCTGGGTGCTGGTCAGCCCGCAGGCCAACTTGCTGGACCGAACCGGCAAGGACACGGTGGCCTACTCCGGCCCACCCGCCACGTTCAAACATATTGACGGCTCCAGCGTGATCGCCACGCAGATCGCGGTTGCACCGAACGGCGAATACACGCTGCCGCTGCAACTGTCGACTGCCCAGTCCACAGGCACAGGCGCACTGCAGAACATCAGCTACGTCCAGCGCGTTGCCACCAAGGGCGGCATTGAAAAAACCAAGCCCTGCGCCGCCCTGAACACCGGCGAGAAGCTGACCCTGCCCTACCAGGCCGACTACATCTTCTGGCGCCAGGGTTAATCGCCAGGAGCTAGGGGCTAACCCGAAGGCCGCAGGCTGCGCAAGGAAGCGCACCTGCACGCCTTGTGGGTGAACTCCTACACCTGCAGCCCGCCATTCGCGGTGTACTGGTTACAAGCAGTAAAGCAAACGTTGATGAAGGGGTGATTGCGATGAGAAGCACACACAACACAATCCGCGCACTGGCCATAGGCATTGGCCTGACCCTGCTTGTCATCACCGGCACGGCCGCGATGATGGCTGCTTTTTCCGGCCCCGCGCCCGCCACCGACATTTACCGCCGCGTCGCCATCACGCCCCCTCTCGACGCCACAACACACCAGGCCACCGGCCATGACTCGGTGTTGTATGAGCGGGTTGTTCTTGCAGACGGCCGTGTGCAGTGGGTGCTGACCCAAGAGCCAGCCACATCGTCCATCTACTCAGGCACAGCCACAAGCCTCAGCTACACGCTGGTGGCCAAACCTGCCGGCCTGAGCAAAGCCGTCAAAAACTGCAACCGCTCGGCCGACAACGCCTACGACATCGCATGTAATTTAGTGAGTTGATCGCCTGGACAGGGGCATGAGGCTGAACTGTCATCACCGGAAAGCATTTTGAACACCTACCCCGCCTCTCCCCGTTCGCGCCGCTCCTTGCAAAGCCTGCCTGCACTGATGCTGGTGGGTATCGCAGCGCTGCTTGCGGGCTGCAATTCCCGGCCCTTGAATTTGAGTCAGTACCTGACCCAGCAACCTTCCTTGCCCTCGGACATCCGTGTGCCCGCAGGCCACCAGGCGGTGCTTGAAGCGCGCGGCAGTGGCGCCCTTCAATACGAATGCCAGGCCGTCAACCGCGCACCCTTTCAGTACGCCTGGTTGCCCAGGGACCGCAGCATCGAGCTGAGGGACAGCAACAACAACAGCATCGTGCTGGCGCGCAGCGCCCGCGCCTGGTCGCACCGAGACGGCTCAGAGCTCGCAGTCAAGGAGTTCGTTGAAGTCAACAACGGCGACCCCAACCTGCCGCTGCAGCGTGCCCGGGTCGAACCGGCAACGCTGCCCGGTGCGCTCAACAACATCAGCTACATCCAGCGCATCCGTACGGTCGGCGGCCTGCCGTCCACACGCAATTGCAGCTCGGCCGAACTCGGCATGCGCGTCAGCGTGCCTTACGAGGCCGACTACGTGTTCTGGCGACCCCTGGCCTCTTGAGCGATACAAGCCATAAAAAAGCCCCCAAACATACCGTTTGGGGGCTTTTTGACGAATGGCACTGTTTGGCAACGCCCGACGTCAATCTTTAACGATGGTGACCATGTCCATGGCCGCGGTGACCGTTGCCATGTCCACGGTGGTGACCGTGACCATGGTGGCGGTGATGCCCGCCTCGGTAATACACCGGGGGCGCCACATAAACCGGTGCCTGCACATAGTAGGGGCGGTAGACCGGTTGCGGCTGGACATACACCGGCTGCTGCTGGTAACCGTACACAGGCTGGCCATAAACCGGTGAGGTGTAGACCGGGTAGGCGTTGCTCACGCCGACGACCACGCCGGGCACCGACACGCCGACCGAGAAATTGACGTCGCTGCGGGCCTGTGCACCGCTGGAAAAACCCAGTGCGGCCACAGACAACACGGCGGCGGCGCCGGCCATCAGCAGGGTCCGGCTGGACGAAACGTAACGGGTGATTGAATTGAACATTTTCTTTCTCCTGGTTAGGGCGTTGGCTGCCCATGTAGGTATTAAACGTCCCAGCGCCTGAATCGCCTACCCACTGCACAGTGAAGAGCGTAGCCAAAAGTAACGCCAGGGCCTTCTTTACACATGGTCACCCCCTAGAATCAGCCCATGACCTCCCCTGCCGACAAAGAAACCCCGAAAACCAGCAATTTCCTGCGCCAGATCATCGAAAAAGACCTGGCCGAGGGCACTTACGCCGGCCGACAGTGGGGCGGCAGCCCTGGCGACGCAGCCCACCACGCCACCGGCAAGGCCGATCCGGCCAGGGTCCGCCTGCGTTTTCCGCCCGAGCCCAACGGCTACCTGCACATCGGCCATGCCAAGAGCATTTGCCTGAACTTCGGCCTGGCGCGCGACTATGAAGGCGTGTGCCACCTGCGTTTTGACGACACCAACCCGGAAAAAGAAGACACCGAGTACGTGGACGCCATCAAGGACGCGGTCCAGTGGCTGGGCTTTGACTGGCACAACAGCGGTGAAAACAATCTTTACCAGGCCAGCGACTACTTCGACTTCATGTACCGCGCCGCCGAATACCTGATCGAGTCCGGCAACGCCTATGTGGACGAACAAAGCGCCGACGA
>JAZKIE010000005.1:0-2021 GCA_040385025.1 Pseudomonadota bacterium
TTTGACTACCTGCTCAAGACCCGCATGGCCGACATGGCGGCCTACCGCCAGTTTGCCGGCACCGCGCTGTGGCAACTGCCCGGTGTGCGTGAGACCCGCACTTATGCGGTGATGGAAGAAGTCAAAAACAGCACGCACCTGGCACTGGGTGTGTAGGCGCCACAACTCTGGCGGGCGCAAGCCCCGGTTTTTGATCATTAGTTCACACTTCGGGGCAAACCACGTTGCCAAGTTCAAACTCTTGGACTAAGTTGGACCCGGGATAGGTTTTTCTTTGCATAGCCCACCCGCGTTCAACAACCCAGGGGATGATGATGATCAACAACAAATGGGCCGCGTGTGCCCTGCTGGCGGCTCTGTTCGTGAGCTCTGCTCAGGCAGCCGAACCCGGGGTAACAGACAAGGAAATTCTGGTGGGTCAGTTTGCGGCACAGACCGGGCCAGCCGCAGAACTGGGTAAACGCATGCAATTGGGCATGCTGGCGCACTTCAAAGCCGTCAACGACTCAGGCGGCATCCATGGCCGCAGCATCAAGCTGATCTCGCGCGACGACGGTTATGAGCCGGAAAAGGCCGCCGCTGCGGTCAAGGCGCTGATCGAGGAAGACAAGGTGTTTGCGCTGGTCGGCTCGGTCGGCACGCCCACCACGCTGGCAGCGGTGCCCGCCATCAACGCGGCCGGCATCCCGCTGATCGGCCCCTTCACCGGCGCCCAGGCCCTGCGCGAACCTTTCAACCGCAACCTGTTTCATGTGCGCGCCAGCTACTTTGACGAGACCGAAAGCATCGTGCAACACCTGAGCACGCTGGGCATCAAGAAAATTGCGGTGTTTTACCAAAACGACTCTTACGGCAAGGCCGGGCTGGAGGGCGTGACGCGCGCGCTGACCAAACGCAACCTCAAACCCACCGCCACCGTGACGGTTGAACGCAACACCGTGGACGTGGCCGCCGCACTGGCCGAAATCCTGAAGACGTCGCCCGAGGCCGTGGTGCAAATCAGTGCCTACAAATCATGCGCGGCCCTGATCAAACAGGCGCGCGCCAAAGGGTATGGCGGGCAGTTTTTCAATGTCAGTTTTGTCGGCTCCACCGCGCTGTCGGCCGAGCTCGGCGACACCGGTGCCGGTGTGACGATTTCGCAGGTGGTGCCGTTTCCCTACACCCCCTCCTCGGCCGTGGTGCGCGAGTACCAGCAGCGCATGACAGAAGCCGGCAACAAGGATTTTGACTTCTCCAGCATGGAGGGTTTTCTGGCCGCCAAGGTGTTTGTCGAAGGCGTGCGCCGGGCCGGCAAAACACTGACCCGTGAAAGCCTGGTCACCGGGCTGGAATCCATGCGCGATGTCAACATGGGCGGCTTCAGCGTCAACTACAGCCCGAAAAACCACGAAGGCTCGCGTTACACCGACTTGACTATCATCGGGCGCGGCGGACGTTTCGTGCGCTGATTTTTTCCGGAGGACGGCCATGAGCTACTTTTTATCCCGCCCTTTGATCGCGGCTTGCGCCTGCATGGCCGGCCTGTTGATCGGGTACCCGCCGGCCCTGGCCCAAAGCACCAAACCCGGCCTGTGGGAGATCAGGCACAAGATGGGCGGCTCGGCCGAGATGGACCAGGCCATGGCGCAGATGCAGCAGCAGATGGCCAGCATGCCGCCGGCGCAGCGCAAACAAATGGAAGACATGCTGGCCAAACAGGGCATGAGCATGGGCGCCAGTGCGGGCGGCGGCATCAGCATGAAGGTCTGCATGACCAAAGAGATGGCCGAGCGCAACGAGATGCCGCAGGCGCAGCAGGGCGACTGCAAAAGCACCGCCTCGCCGCGCGTGGGCAACACCCAGAAGATCAGCTTCGTCTGCACCCAGCCGCCCTCCAGCGGCGAAGGCCAGATCACCTTCACCAGCAACGAGGCCTACACCATGAACATGGTGACCACGACCACGGTCAAGGGCAAGCCCGAGAAAATGACGCTGGACGGCTCCGGCAAATGGCTGTCGGCCGACTGTGGCGCGGTCAA
>JAZKIE010000006.1:0-2278 GCA_040385025.1 Pseudomonadota bacterium
CGGTCTGCAGCCGCGGCTTGGCGATGCGGTTGACCAGGTCGTTGATCTCCAGCCGCGACAGCTTGTCGCTGGAAAAAGTCAGGAAAATCACCGGAAAGGCATCGGCCTCGACCTTGGCAATGACCGGTTCCTCGATGGCCTGCGGCAGGCGGTTGCGCACGCGCGAGGTCCGGTCACGCACTTCGGCAGCGGCCGCATCGGGGTCTTTTTCGAGCCGGAAGCGCACGGAGATCTGGCTCTGCTCGGCGCGGCTGATGGAGGTGATGACGTCCACCGCATCAATGCCGGCAATCGAGTCTTCCAGCGGCTTGGATATCTGCGATTCGATCACTTCGGCTGACGCGCCGGGGTAACGCACGGTAACGGTCACCACCGGTTCGTCGATCTTTGGGTACTCGCGCACCGTCAGGCGGTCAAAACTGACCGCGCCCACGAGCAGGATCAGAAGCGAGAGCACCGTGGCAAAAACGGGGCGGCGGATGGAAATTTCAGCGAGCTGCATGGCAACCTCTGGCGTCAGTCAAGATGGCGTTCACGCCGGATCACGTGTTGCAGCCGCAGCCGGCTTGCGCTCGGGAGCGGCCCGGCCCTGGGGCAACCCGCCCTGGGCAGGCGCTTCGGCGCTGACCACGCCGCAAGGGTTGGGACCGGGCAGCGGCGGCACGATGGCTGCCGTGCTGGCCGGGCTTGCGGGCCTGGCCGCCCCGGCCGCAGGCGCAGAGGCCTGGCCGGCTGGCCGGTCGCCAGCCAGTTGCACCACTGAAACCACGGTGCCATCGCGCTGCACGCGCTGTTGACCGGCGGAGACCACGGTGTCGCCCGGCTCCAGCCCCTCCAGGATTTCCACCTTGCCTGGGCTGCGGATGCCCACCTTGACCTCGACGCGTTTGGTGGTGCGTGTCTGCGCGTCGGGGCCGTCCAGCAATTTGATGACGAACTGGCGGTTGCCCTGCGGAACAATGGCTTCCTCGGGAATCACGCGGGCGCTCTCGCGCACGCTGAACACGGTGTTGGCACGGGCAAACATGCCGGGCCGCAGTTGCAACTGGCGGTTGTCAATGCAGCCGCGAATTCCCACGGATCGGCCATTGGCATCAATCAACGGGTCGATGGCCTGAATCTGGGCGATAAATCGGCGCCCCGGCAAGGCGTCCATATCGAGCACAGCGGTTTGGCCGCGCTTGACCTTGCTCTGAAAACGCTCGGGCAAGCGGAAATCAACAAACAGCGCGTCAATGTCTTCAATGTTGACGATGTCGGCGCCGTCCTTGAGGTAGTCGCCGGGATTGACCAAGCGGATACCGGCAATGCCGTCAAACGGCGCCACGATTTTCAGGCGTGCTGCGGTTGCTTTGGCCAGCGACAGCTTGGCTTGCGCGACCTGCAGGTTGGCGGCGCTTTCATCGAGGGAGCGCTGGCTGACAAAATTCTGCGCCACCAGTTCCTGGTTGCGTTTCTGGTTGGCCTGCGCAATCGACAGTTCGGCCTGGCTTTGCTGGACCTGCGCCAGCGGAAGCTGGTCGTCGAACTGCACCAGCACCTGGCCTTTGCGCACGCGCTGGCCATCGGTGAAATTCAGCTGGGTGATGCGTCCACTGACCTCAGGGCGCAAGACCACGCTGCGGCGCGAGCGCAAGCTGCCGACCGCCTGCGCATCATCGACCAGACGAACGACTTCGACTTTCGCGGCCTCCACCGTCACCGGTTTGCCCGCGCCACCGGCAGCCGCCGGCCCCATAGCCGTCGAAGGCAGCTCTGCGCCGGAAGCCTTGGGTTTTTGGTACCACCAGGCGGCGCCCGATGCCAGCGCGATGCCGGCCACCGCGACGGCGGCGTAAATTACTTTTGATGCCATGGGAAAGAAAACTTGTAATGTAAAAGATACAAACTTCCAATGTAGCAGGAGCCCATGGCTTACGCATCTTTTGGACCCTCTCCATGGGGGCTTGCCGGCCAGCTTTACAAGGCCTTTACGAATGGCAAACCCCTGCTCGCCGCCCAATGCTATGTACGCTTATGGTGCACCCTGCGGAATGCGCCGCGCCGGCCCGAACGCTCGTTCAGCGCCGGCCGAGGGCCACCTCAACACCCTTGTTGGCCAGCACATCAGCGCGTTCGTTGCCGGGGTCGCCATCGTGGCCGCGCACCCACACCCACTCGATGCTGTGACCGTTGCCGCTGACCAGCGCGTCGAGCTTTTGCCAGAGGTCGACGTTTTTGACGGGCTCCTTGGCCGCCGTGCGCCAGCCGCGGGCTTTCCAGCCCTTGATCCATTCCG
>JAZKIE010000007.1:0-1950 GCA_040385025.1 Pseudomonadota bacterium
TGACGGTGTTGTCGGCGGTACTCGACGGCTACAGCGGTGCGCGCCTGGCGCGCGCCCTGACCCAGGGTGACAACCGCCTGGCCGACAGTGCCGGTGCGTCCAATGGGCTGATCGGCCGCGGGCCGCAACTTTTTACGCTGGACGGCGTTCCCGCCGAGGGCAAGACGCCGCAGCAGGTGGCCGATGCGCTGCGCCAGCAGGTCGCGCTGGTGGCGCGCGACGGCGTGAGCGAAGCCGAGTTGAAACGCGTCAAAACCCAATGGATCGCCAGTGAAACCTACAAGCTCGACGCGGTCTTCAGCCAGGCGCGCCAGCTCGGGTCTTACTGGATCAATGGCTTGCCGCTGGATGCCGACACCCGCCTGATCGAGCAGTTGCGTACCATTGCCGGCGCGGAAGTCCAGGCCGTGGCCGCGCGTTATTTCGGCGACGATCAACTGACCATCGCCACCTTGCTGCCGCAGCCGCCGGACCCGAACCGCCGGCCGCGCACGCCGGCTGTGGTGCCGCGGCACTGATGCCTGGTCCCGTTTCCAGACCCTCCCCATCTGAAGGTTGCATGTGAAAATTGCTATCAAAAGTAGAGCTGCTTACGCTTGTCTGTTAGGGGCTGCAGCCCTTTTTTATCAAAATTTGGCGATGGCGGCGATTCCTGTGCAGCACTGGGTACAAGCCAGCGGCGCCAGGGTCTACCTGGTCGAAAGTCCCGCCATTGCGATGGTGGATGTGCAGCTTGACTTCGATGCGGGCAGCCGGCGCGTGGCGGCTGGCCAGGCTGGCCTGGCGGGTGCCACGGCCGCCCTGCTTTCCAAAGGGGTCGCGGCGCGTGGCGCTGAGCGCGCGCTCGATGAAAACGCGCTGGGCGAAGCCTGGGCCGACCTGGGCGCGTCCTTCAGCGCGTCGGCAGGAACGGACCGCTTCAGTTTTTCGTTGCGCAGTTTGACGGAGCCTGAATTGCTGAACCAGGCGGTGCTGCTCGCGGCGCGGCAAATCGCCGAGCCGTCTTTCCCCGCCGACGTCTGGCAACGCGACCGGCAGCGGCTGGTGGCCCAGCTCAAGGAGTCCTACACCCGGCCTGGCAGCGTGGCGGCGCGCGAATTTTCCAAAGCTGTTTATGGCAACCATCCCTACGGTCATGAGCTGACCGAGGCCACCCTGGCGCGCATCAATGTGGCCGACATGCAGGCTTTTCACACGGCAAACATCACCCGCTGCAATGCGCGTGTCAGCCTTGTGGGTGCTGTGACGCGCCCGCAGGCCGATGCACTGGTGGCGGGCTTGCTGTCACGCCTGCCGGCGCTGGACTGCGCCGTGGCGAAGCCTCCGGCTGCGGTCGCTGAAGTGGCGCCGCTGGACGCGGCCCGGCTGCTGAACATTCCCTTCGATTCGGCGCAAGCCCATGTGCTGATGGGCCAGCCTGGCTTCAAGCGCAACGACCCGGACTTTTTTGCCATCACGGTGGGCAACTACATTCTGGGCGGCGGCGGTTTTGTCTCGCGCCTGACCGAAGAGGTGCGCGAGAAACGCGGCCTGAGCTACAGCGTCTACAGCGGCTTTTCACCGGGCCGGCACGCCGGGGCGTTCACCATGGGTCTGCAGACCCGGCCTGACCAGGCCGCGCAGGCGATAGCGGTGGCGCGGCAGGTGCTGGCGACGTTTGTTGCCGAAGGCCCGACGGCTGCCGAGCTCCAGGCTGCCAAGGCCAACCTGATAGGCGGCTTCCCGCTGCTGATCGACAGCAACCTCAAACTGTTGGGCAACCTGTCGAACATGGCCTGGAACGATTTGCCGCTCGATTACCTGGACACCTGGACCGCGCAGATTGCGAAGGTCAGTGCGGCGGATATCAAGGCCGCTTTTGCACGCAAGCTGCAACCTGAAAAAATGCTGACCGTGACCGTCGGAGCCGCACCATGAAGTACACCCCTGCGAGCGCCGCGCCGGCTGCTG
>JAZKIE010000007.1:2050-3704 GCA_040385025.1 Pseudomonadota bacterium
GACCGTCGGAGCCGCACCATGAAGTACACCCCTGCGAGCGCCGCGCCGGCTGCTGGCAAACCGGCCGCACGCGCCAAATCCGGCAAGGTGGTGGCCCGCAAGTCGGTGCCACCCGGCGAGATCCGCATCATCGGCGGGCAGTACAAACGCACGAAGTTGCCGGTGCCCGACAAACCTGGCCTGCGGCCCACGCCTGACCGCGTGCGTGAAACCGTCTTCAACTGGCTGGGCCAGGACCTCAGCGGCTGGCGCTGCATCGATGTGTTCGCCGGCACTGGCGCGCTGGGTTTCGAGGCAGCGTCGCGTGGCGCGGCCGAAGTGGTGCTGTGCGAGCAGGACGCGGCCCTGGTGGCGCGCCTGAAGGCGCTGCAACTCAAGCTGCAGGCGGCCATGGTCAAGGTCGAACGCGGCGATGGCATTGCGCTGCTCAGGCGGCAGTCGCCGGGCAGCCAGCAACTGGTGTTTCTCGATCCGCCCTTTGACTCGCCGCTGTTCGAGGGCGCGCTCAAGGCGGCGGCCCAGGCGGTGGCTGAGCCAGGTTATGTCTACCTGGAAGCGCCCAAGGCCTGGGACGACGAGGCCTTGGCCGCTTACGGTTTGAGAGTTCATCGCAGCGGCAAGGCCGGCGCGGTGTTTTTTCATTTGCTGGTGCGGGCTGGCGCGCCCGCGTAGCCCTGCGCGTGGCAGGGGCACGCAGTGACGCGGGGCGCCGGGCATAATTGGCCCATGGCGACTCCCCCCCGCATTGCTGTTTATTCCGGCACCTTCGACCCCTTCACGCTAGGCCACGCGGACGTGGTGCGGCGTGCCGCAGGCCTGTTTGATGAATTGATCATCGGCGTGGCGGCGGCCCACCATAAAAAAACACTGTTCAGCCTGGAGGAGCGCATCGCGCAGGTGCAGGCCGAAACGGGCGGTACCGGCAAGGTCCGCGTGTTGCCTTTTGACGGCCTGATCATGGATTTTTGCGCCGCGCAACAGGCCGTCGCGGTCGTGCGTGGTATCCGCAACCTCACCGACTTCGACTACGAAGCCCAGATGGCGGCCATGAACCGCAAGCTGCGTCCGCAAGTGGAAACCGTTTTTCTGTTGCCCGACGCGCCGCTGCAATGTATCAGCAGCACGCTGGTGCGCGAGATCAGCAAGCTCGGTGGTGATGTGGGCCAGATGGTCAGTGCCGGTATCGCCACCGCCCTGCAGCAGGCACAGAAAAAGGGCTGAACATGGCCTTGCTGATCACCGACGAGTGCATCAACTGCGACGTGTGCGAGCCGGAGTGCCCGAACCAGGCCATCTACATGGGCCCGGAGATCTACGAGATCGACCCGCATCGCTGCACCGAATGTGTCGGGCACTTTGACGAGCCGCAGTGTGTGCAAGTCTGCCCGGTGGCCTGCATCCCCCTGAATCCCGCGTTTATCGAGAACCGGGAAACGCTCTGGCAGAAGTACCAGCGGCTGCAGGCCGAATCTGCTGCTGCGGCTGTTCAAGCGCGGGGTTTATAAGTCTTTTTGGGCTGTAGCCCTTGCCTGGTTTGCGTGGACAGCTATTGAATTCATAGCGAATTGAGGTTTGTGCAAGCTTGTACTGCCTGGGTTCTGCCAGCAAGCCGGGGGTTGCCCGGCGGCAACTCACTTTTCTTTTGCGTCGCCAA
>JAZKIE010000008.1:0-2381 GCA_040385025.1 Pseudomonadota bacterium
ACGCGCAACTGCCGGCGCGGCCGAAAAACCACTTCGCTGTGCGTGACCTGGCCCTCGATCTGCACCATGTCGCCGTCGCGCGCGTCGGCCAGCCGGGTGATGCGGGTCTCGTCCTCATAACGCAGCGGCAAATGCAGTGCCAGGTCGATGTCGCGCCGCAAACCCAGCTTGTCCAAAGCTTTTTGCGGCTGCGACCTAGGCGCCGCTACCGACGCAGCGGGTGGCGTCCTGGGGACGGGTTCAGCAGAAGCAGACCGGGAGGGCATGGGACAATTGTGCCTTCATGAAGAAGATGTCTTTTAGCCTCAGTGATTTCGATTTCACACTCCCCGACGAATTGATCGCCCAGCACCCGGCCGCCGAGCGCAGTGCCTCGCGCCTGCTCGACGGCCGCAACGCCACCCCTGTAGACCGGCGTTTTACCGAGTTGCCGGAGCTGCTGCAGCCGGGCGACCTGCTGGTGCTCAACGACACCAAAGTCGTCAAAGCGCGCCTGTTCGGACAAAAAAGCAGCGGCGGCCGCCTGGAGCTGCTGATCGAGCGGGTGCTGTCGCTGTCGCCGGATGCCGGCCATGAAGTCGCGGCGCACATGAAGGTCAGCAAAAAGCCGCTGCCGGGCGCCGTGATGCAGATGGACGGCGGCTTCACGGCCACGCTGCTGGGCCGCTGGCCGAACGAGGACGGGCCGCTGTATCACTTTGCCCTCAGCAGCGACCCGTATGCCCTGATGGAAAGCCACGGTCATGTGCCGCTGCCGCCCTACATCACCCACAATGATTCGGCCGACGACGAACGGCGTTACCAGACCGTGTTTGCGAAAAATCCCGGCGCGGTCGCCGCCCCCACAGCGGCGCTGCATTTCGACGAAGCGGTGCTGGCGCAACTCGAAGCTAGGGGGGTGCGGCGCGCCACCGTCACGCTGCATGTCGGTGCCGGCACCTTCCAGCCGGTGAAAGCCGAAAACATTGCCGACCACGTCATGCATTTCGAACGCTTCGAGGTGCCGCAAGCCACGCTGCAGGCGATCCGCGATTGCAAGGCGCGCGGCGGTCGCGTCGTGGCGGTCGGCACCACCAGCGTACGTGCACTGGAATCAGCGGCCAAATTCGGCCCCGCTTGCCGCGACACCAACATCTTCATCACGCCGGGCTTCGAGTTTCAGGTGGTAGACCTGCTGCTGACCAATTTCCATTTACCCAAAAGCACGCTGATGATGCTGGTCAGCGCCTTTGCCGGCTACGAGCCCATCATGGCGCTGTACAAACACGCCATCACCCAGCGTTACCGCTTTTTCAGCTACGGCGACGCCATGCTGCTGCAGCGAACCACCGCCTGAGACAATGAAGCCATGCTGAATTTTGAAGTCCTCAAAACCGACCCCGCAGAAGGTGCTTACCTGGGCTCCCATGCCCGCCGTGGCACCCTGAGCCTGAACCACGGCGTGGTACAGACGCCGATCTTCATGCCGGTCGGCACTTACGGCACGGTCAAGGGCGTGATGCCGCAGTCGCTGACGGAGATGGGCGCTCAAATCATCCTGGGCAACACCTTCCATTTGTGGATGCGTCCGGGGCTGGACGTGATGCAGCAGTTCGGCGGCCTGCACAAGTTTGAGAGCTGGCACAAACCGATACTCACCGACAGCGGCGGCTTTCAGGTCTGGTCGCTCGGCGAGATGCGCAAGATTTCCGAAGAAGGCGTGAAGTTCGCGTCACCCGTCAACGGCGACAAGCTGTTCCTGACGCCCGAAATCTCGATGCAGATCCAGACCATTTTGAACAGCGACATCGTGATGCAGTTCGACGAGTGCACACCTTATGACACCAAGGGCCACATCACCACCGAGGCCGAAGCGCGAACCTCGATGGAGCTGAGCCTGCGCTGGGCCAAACGCTGTGTTGACGAATTCACGAAACTTGAGAACCCGAATGCGCTGTTCGGCATTGTGCAGGGCGGCATGTTTGAGAACCTGCGCCAGGAATCACTCGATGCGCTGGTTGAACTCGATCTGCCCGGTTATGCCGTCGGCGGTGTCAGCGTCGGTGAGCCCAAGGAAGAAATGTTGCGCATCATGGCGCACACGCCGCACCGCTTGCCCGCCAACAAGCCGCGTTACCTGATGGGGGTGGGCACGCCGGAAGACCTGGTGGAAGGCGTGGGCGCCGGCGTGGACATGTTTGACTGCGTGATGCCGACACGCAATGCGCGCAACGGCCACATGTTCACCCGGTTTGGTGACCTGAAAATCCGCAACGCGCGCTACAAGACCGAGGATGCGCCGGTGGACGCCACCTGCACGTGCTACACCTGCCGCAATTTCTCCAGAGCCTATATGCACCACCTGGACCGCTGCGGCGAAATGCTGGGGCCCATGCTCAGCA
>JAZKIE010000009.1:0-2754 GCA_040385025.1 Pseudomonadota bacterium
TTTTGCGCCTCGCGCATGACCTTTTTGACTCGCAACGCATCTTGCATAAATAGTGAAAGCAGACCCTACTCCCGTTCGATCTTGAATTCTGGCGCGACGGGTGTTTGCCCCTGCAACGGGGGGAGCTGGTTGCCGCGACCGATGGCCCCGCCGGCAGGCCGGCCGCTGTTACCGCCCATCATCTCCAGCCTGACACGGCCTGATCGGCGCGCATCACCGAGCATGCTGGGCGGTTTCAGGTGGGCATACAGTTGCATGACGGTTTTGACGTAATTTTTTGTCTCAGTGTAATTGGGGATCTTGTTGCCAGCGCGCTGGACCGCGCCCTCGCCTGCGTTGTAAGCGGCGACTGCCAGTTCGAGCTGGCCGGGAAACATGTCGATCAAATCCCGCAAATAACGCGACCCGGCCCGGATATTGGTTTTGGGGTCGGTCAATTTTTTCTCGATCGGCGACTTAGTGTCGGACCGAACGCCGTAACGCTGGGCCGTCGGCGGCATCAATTGCATCAGGCCTACCGCACCCTTGGGTGACACCGCATGGGTATTGAAACCCGACTCGGTGGCAATCAGGGCCTGCAGCAACTCATAGTCGATGTCATGCGTCACCGAGGCTTCACGCAGCAAATGTTTGACCGCTTTGTAATTCGGCGACACATCGAAAAAAGCCAGCAGTTTCGGCGGCGCACCCGGAGAACCGGGGTTGTAGCCAGAGACGCCGCGTGCCCCCTGGTTGGTGTCGAAACTCTCGCCGCTCCGGAAAAACAGCTGGTAACGCTCGTCGAGGCGTTCGGCCGAAAAATGCGCCACGCCCGCCTTGTCGACATAACCCCAGACATCGGCGCTGGCCGGCACGGCGACCAGCAAAGTCGCAGCGACCATCAAAAAAGATAGCAGCTTGCGCCCGCCCTCTGTGGGCTGGAGCCATTTTTTATGCATGAACATAAGCACGCCGGTGCAGTTGCATCGCTTTCATGTGTCGCTACCTTTAAATGTCGATTTCCACGGCATCGCCGTGGAGTTCCATCAATTCGCGCCGCGCAGCGGCTTCGCCCTTGCCCATCAGTTTGGTGACCAGGGACTCGGTCTGGGCAAAATCCATATTGCCCAGTTGCACCGGCAACAGGCGACGGGTATCCGGATTGAGTGTGGTTTCCCACAATTGTTCCGCATTCATTTCACCCAGGCCCTTGAAGCGGCTGATGGCCCAGGCGCCTTCGCGCACGCCTTCCTTGCGCAATTTGTCGAGAATTGCCACCAGTTCGCCTTCATCGAGCGCATAAGCCTTGGAAGCAGGTTTTTTGCCACGCGCCGGGGCATCGACGCGGAACAGCGGCGGCCTGGCCACAAACACATGGCCGGTTTCTATCAATTTCGGGAAATGCCGGAAAAACAGCGTCAGCAGCAGCACCTGAATGTGCGAGCCGTCCACATCGGCGTCCGACAGGATGCAGACCTTGCCATAACGCAGCCCGCTCAGGTCGGGCGTGTCGTTGGGACCGTGCGGATCGACACCGATGGCCACCGCAATGTCATGGATCTCGGTGTTGGCGAACAGGCGGTCGCGCTCGACCTCCCAGGTGTTGAGCACCTTGCCGCGCAGCGGCAGGATGGCCTGGCTTTCCTTGTCGCGGCCCATCTTGGCGCTGCCGCCGGCCGAATCGCCCTCGACCAGAAACACCTCGTTGTGCGCCAGGTCCTTGCTTTCACAATCGGTCAGTTTGCCGGGCAACACAGCCACGCCCGAACCCTTGCGTTTTTCAACCTTCTGCCCGGCCTTTTGCCGGCTTTGGGCCGCCTTGATGGCGAGTTCGGCCAGTTTTTTGCCGTAATCGACATGCTGGTTCAGCCAAAGCTCCAGCGTCGGGCGCACAAAGCTGGACACCAGCCGAACCGCATCGCGCGAATTGAGGCGCTCCTTGATCTGGCCCTGGAACTGCGGGTCCAGCACCTTGGCGCTCAGCACATAGCTGGCGCGCGCAAACACGTCCTCGGGCAGCAGCTTGACGCCTTTGGGCAGCAGCGAATGCAGGTCGACAAAACTCTTGACCGCCTGGAACACGCCGTCGCGCAGGCCGCTTTCATGCGTGCCGCCGGCGCTGGTCGGGATCAGGTTGACGTAACTCTCGCGCACCGGCTGGCCGTCCTCGGTGAAGGCCAGGCACCACTGGGCGCCCTCGCCTTCAGCAAAACTGTCGTGCGCGGCATCGGCGAAACCTTCATTTTCAAACAGCGGAATCACCGGATCGGCCGGCAAGGTCTGCATCAGGTAGTCGCGCAGGCCACCCTTGTAAAGCCAGGTCTGCGTCTCTTTGGTCTTCTCAAGCAGCAGCGTCACGGTGACGCCGGGCATCAGCACCGCCTTGCTGCGCAGCAAATGGGTGAGTTCGGCCATCGGCAGCGCCGAGGCCTCAAAGTATTTGGCATCGGGCCAGGCCCGCACCGTGGTGCCGGACTTGCGGTCGCCCTCGACGGCCTTGCGCAGGTGCAGCTTCTCGGTGACGTCGCCGGCCTCGAACACCAGCTTGGCCACCATGCCGTCGCGGTAGGAGGTGGCTTCCAGCCGTTTGGACAGGGCGTTGGTCACGCTGACCCCGACGCCGTGCAGGCCACCGGAAAAGCTGTAGGCGCCGCCCTTGCCCTTGTCGAACTTGCCGCCGGCATGCAGGCGGGTGAACACCAGCTCGATCACCGGCGCCATTTCCTCGGGGTGCAGGCCGTAGGGGATGCCGCGGCCGTCGTCCTCGATGCTGAC
>JAZKIE010000010.1:0-4077 GCA_040385025.1 Pseudomonadota bacterium
TGGCGCAGCGCCGGATCGGTGGGGCAGGGGGCAAACCGATTGCGCCACTGCAGCGCGCCACTGAGGGCCAGCATGACGCCTGCCACGCCAAACACCACGCCCTTGTACTCGCTGACCCAGACCAGTCCTGGCACCACAGACACCAGCGTGGACAGGGCCGCGCCCGCGCCCAGCGCCACCAGCATGGCCGGCAGCGCGCAGCAGATCAAGGTGCCGGAACTTGCGAACAGCGCCACCCAGGACGACCAGGCAGAGGTTTTCCCGCTGCTGTCGAAAGTATCCTGCGTCATTTCGTCGGCTTCATCTGCGCCTTGATGTCGGCGACGGACTGGGACACGGTCTCCAGTTTGGTCACGTCGTAACCGGCTTCCTTGATCTCGTGGGTGATGGCCTTGCCATCCAGGGTCTGGCCGTCCTTGGCTTCGACGACCACGATTTTTTTCTTCAGGTCCACAAACACGGCCTTGGTGGCCGGCATTTTCGAAAGGCGTTTTTCAATGCCTTGCGCGCAGAAGGCGCAGACCATGCCGTTGACGCTGGCCTTGATGCTTTCGACTGCAAAGGCAGTGGAAAAAAAGCCGGCAGCCAGAGTGACTGCGATGAATTTGAGAGCGAGTGATTTCATGATGAGTCCTGGTGTGAGGTTTGGAATGCAGGGCAGTCTGTTTCAGAAGATGTACATGAAGTTAAAGCGGCCCTGCTTCATGTTGTTGACGCCAACTTCGACGAAATAGCTCTTGTGGATGAAACGCAGCATGGGGGTGATCTCGGTTTTCTCCGAGAGGCCGCGCATGCGCCGCGCTTCAACAATAAACCAGGGCTGAACCTCGTCGTAGTCAACTTCATAAAACGAAAACCCGGTGCGTACCGAGGCGAAGTCGTGCTTGATGCCCGGTGCGCGGTACAGCCGCAGTGAGCCGGAAGCGTAAAACCGCGTGGTTTCATAGTCGGCCGAGATGCCCGGCGCCAGCATGGTTTTGCTGTCCCCGAAATCATTGCCCGTCAGTCGGCCCGCGCCGCCGACAAACCAGAAGTTGGCCTGCGAATGTTCGCCGTTGATGCGGTGCAACAGCCGGGTGTAGGTCAGCTCGGAAAACTCGCGGGTCAGCCGCTTGTCGTCCGAGCGCATGTACACGCCGCCAAGGCCGAAGGCGTCACGCGGCGTCAAGGCATGGTTGACCCAGGCCTCACGCCAGTTCGGGCTGAAGTCGCCCATGGCCATGGTGCTGTCCTTGAAACCCATGGGTCCGGCGTGAGCCGACGCCGCAGCGGCCAGGGCGAGTGCCATCAGCCAGAGCCTCATTTCGCCGCCTCGATCCGGGTGATGAGCAGCTCATCGTCCTGCACGGCCACCGAGAAACGGACCCTGTCGCCGGTTTTGATCTTCTCCAGCATGGCGGCATCCTTGACTTTGAAAGGCATGACCATGGCTTCCATGTTGATGCTCCGGATGGGCGCATGGTCCAGCGTGACCTTGCCGCGGGCGGCATCTACCTTGACCACCTTGGCCCGGACAAGTTCAGGCTTGGCCGGCGCCTGGGCATGGGCGGGCGCCAGGGCCGCCGCGAGGAAAAGCGCAGCGGCCAGCCGCGCGGGTGAAACAATTTTCATTCGGAACTCCACAGTGCGGGCGGCACAGGGCCGCCCTTAGAAGCGCCTGCCGGGGACGGCAGACGGACTACGGGCATGGAAGTTCAGGAAATGGGTGGTTTGAGGCCTGTCGCGGCGTCGGCGCTGGAAAAATGGGCCGCCGCCGCGTGCGGTACCGCCCCTGCATTCAGGACAGCAGGCAGCCTGGTGGCGGCCGGTGACAGCGCCACCGTGTGGCAAGCCTGGCAGGCCGAGCAGGAGTCGCAATGGGCGGCCTCGGCAGGGCTACTTTGTCCGGGCGATGACTCCGCGCAGTCATGCATGGCAGGCAGGAAGGCCAGGGCCGCATCGGCATGGCTGGCGTGGTCCGGCAGGGTCTGACTGGAGGCCGGCGTCTGAAGCCGCGCCACGGCCATGTCGGTCGCCATCGCATCACCGATCCAGCCGCGTAAAGGCAGCAGGGCGATCATGAGGGCGAAGATCAGGTGGCGCATCCGTTAATGATAAAGGTCGGCGCGAATAGTTCAAACTTCGACGAGTAAAAACCTCAGCCGGCGTGGCGGTCCCAGCGCAATTCCTGCCGCGCCTGCCTGAACACCGAATACCCACCGGTGATGGCCAGCACCGCCATCACGGCAGCCACGGCCAGGTCGGGCCAGGCGCTTTGGGTCCCAAACACGCCGAGCGCGGCCAGCATGACTGCGAGGTTGCCGATGGCGTCGTTGCGCGAGCACAACCAGACGCTGCGCATGTTGGCGTCGCCTTCGCGCCAGGCGTAAAGCATGGCCGCCACAGCGACGTTGGCCAGCAGGGCCAGCAGGCCAATCGCGCCCATGGTCAGCGCTTCGGGTGTACCGCCCTGCGTGGCCACCCAGAGCGCACGACCCAGCACAAACACGCCAAAGAGCCCCATGCTGGCGGCCTTGAGCAGGGCCGCGCGGGCGCGCCAGACCAGGCCCATGGACAGCACCGCGAGTGTCACGGCGTAGTTGGCGGCATCGCCGAAAAAGTCGATGGCGTCGGCCAGCAGGGAGACCGAGCCGGACTGCAGGCCGGCGCCGATTTCGACGCCGAACATGGCCAGGTTGACGGCCAGCGCAATCCACAGGATGCGGCGGTAACGCGGGCTGTTGGCCTGGGCGGCGTTGGGTGCGGGGTCATGGTTGCAGCAGTGGGCGGACATGGATGGGTGTTCCTCGGTTTTTCGATCTGATGGCATGATTGGAAACCCTCAAGTCACTTCAAGGTCAAGCGATGCCTGTTTCAAGCCCATCCGCGTTGCGGGGTTATCAGATTGGCGAGGCCGCGAAGCGCAGCGGCGTGAGTACGGCCAACATCCGTTTTTATGAAAAGGAAAAGCTGTTGAGCCCGCAAGGCCGCGGCGGCAACAGCTACCGTCTGTACAGCGACGGTGACCTGCACCAGCTTCGTTTCATCCGCCTGTGCCGGGCCATGGACATGTCGCTCGACGAGGTTCGCACCTTGCTGAGTCTGGACTTGAACAACAAGTCCGATTGCGCGGTAGCGCGTGAGTCACTGGACGGGCACCTGGGCCATGTGCGCGCACGCCTGGCCGAATTGAAGGCGCTGGAAAAAGATCTCAAAGCTTTGCGCAACCGCTGCGACGGCAGCGACGCCCATTGCCACATCATCGAGGCGCTGCATGAACTGGCGGATGCGCAAGTCCCCGCCGCGGCCGGCCCCACGGCGAAAAAACGTCATGTTTAGGACGGGGCGATCTGTGCCAGGCGTTCGGCCAGCACCTCAATGTCGGCATAACCATTGGTCAAAATCTGCGCCTGGCCATTGCGCACCGCGAGCAGGGTCGGGAAGCCGCTGACGCCCCAGCGCTGGGCTTGCGCAAAGTCCTCACGCGTGCGCTGCCGCATCGCCGAACTTTCAAAGTCACGCAAAAAATCGATGTGGCCCCAAGCCTCTTTGGTGCGGCCATGCACTTCATCCCAGATCTCGCCGAGCACGGCCGCCTTGGTGGTGTCGCGACCATGCGCATAAAACGCCTGCTGGATCGCGTGGTACATGGCCAGTGCCAGTTGCGGCGCATGTTCGCGCACGGTGACCACGGCGCGGCAGGCCGGCTCGGTGTCGTAAATGAAATCGTCACGTTCAAACAAGGCTTCTGAAAACGGCTGGCCAGAACGCTGCGCCACGCCAGCCCAGGCGCCGCGCAGTTTGTTTTTCAGCGCGTCGTCCATCACCTGCGTGTTGTAAGCGCGCAAGCCGCCAAGCACGAGCTGCACTTGCAGGTCCGGAAAACGCGCCAGCATCTGGCCCAGTGGCACACCGAAACCGTAACACCAGGAGCACATCGGGTCACCGATGTAAATCAAGGCCACAGGAGCGGATGGAGTGTTCATGCGTTATCTCCCTTGTCCAGTTGGTGCTGCGCATGGTCCAGCCATAGCTGCAGGCTGTCCAGCAGCTCTTTCTGGCTGAAGGAACAGCTTTCTTCGCTGAACAGCGCGCCCG
>JAZKIE010000011.1:0-5585 GCA_040385025.1 Pseudomonadota bacterium
TGGACGGCGGCGACTGCAGCGCGCAGGCCGACAGCAGCAGCGGCGTCAGCGCCAGAGGAATGAAGCGGAGATTTTTCATGACGTTTTCTTCTTGTCGGTAACAGGCTGCCGGCGCCGCGCGGCTTCGACCGCGATCATGGCCTCGGCAAAGTCAGCCAGGCGGGAGGCCCACAGGTCGATGGCTTTGGATGTGGCGATCAGCTGGGGCCGCACGTTTTCAATCACATCGCGGCTGATGAACATCTGCATCGCCAGCGCGGCGATGGAAAAAGCCAGGCGGTGCACATCGTCATCGATTTTTGTGACGCCCAGATGGCGGGCCAGTACTTCGGCCAGCGCGGCGTGGGCCGGCTTGATGTTGTTGTTGATCTGCTCGGCCCACAGGCCGGTCGGCTCCAGCATCTCGCGGAAATGCAGGCGGGTGATCTGCTGCGCCATGTCACCCTGTTTCAGCGGTTCGAGAAAGCCGGCGATAAAGCCTTCCATGGCTTCGCGCAAGCTCAGGTGTGCCGGCAGGTATCTGGAGATGTCGTCGCAGGGGACACCCAGCGGCTCGGTGAACACGCTGCGGTAGAGCCCGGCCTTGTCACCGAAGTAATAACTGATGGCCGCCACATTGGCCCCGGCCGCCTGCGCGATCTCGCGCGTCGAGGTTTTGGCAAAACCTTTTTCGGCGAACAGCCGCAACGCGCTCAGCAGCAGGTGGGCCCTGGCTTCGGCGCCGTCGGAGCGCTGTTTGCGCATGTCGTGGACGGGCAGGGTGGGCGGCGGCAAAGGGGGGGTGGCAGGCATGCGCTGGATTAAAGCATATAAATCAAACGATTGATTTAATTAAAACAACTGTTTCAAAAAATAACAAGGCGGCGCGGCGGCGCTACAGGGCTACTACCTATCAGTGCCGGGCAGGGGCTGGGCCTACAATTCACGGCTGGCCGCGATCCCGGCCATGGTTGACGACCACCCGGCCACGCTCGATGTAGTCAGTCGCGCGTCAGTAAGACTGGTTTATCTTTACGGGCTTTCCCCAGCGCCGCACAGGAGTGTGGCGATTCACCCCTCAAGGCTTCCCGGAGGTCCCGCATTGAAAACGCTTCTTTCCCTTGCCCATCTGATCGACTGGGTCAACGACCGGTTCGCCAGCGTTGCCAAATGGGCGGTCATTCTGGCTTGCGTCATCAGCGCCGGCAACGCCGTCATCCGCTACGCTTTCGACATCAGCTCGAACGCCTGGCTGGAAATCCAGTGGTACATGTTTGCCGCCTGCGTGATGCTCGGTGCGGCCCAGGTGCTGCGCGTCAATGAACATGTGCGGGTGGACGTGATCTACGGGCAGTTCTCCAGCCGCGGCCGGGTCTGCATCGACCTGTTCGGGCTGATCTTCTTCCTGATGCCGGCCATGGCCCTGATGCTGTATTTTTCCGCGCCCTTGTTCCTGCGCATGTACCTCTCCCACGAGATGTCGAGCAATGCCGGCGGCCTGATCCGCTGGCCGGCCATGTTGATGCTGCCACTGGGCTTCACACTGATGCTGCTGCAGGGCTTGTCCGAGATCATCAAGCGCACCGGCTGGCTCATGCATGTCTATGACATGGACCTCCATTACGAAAGACCTCTGCAATGATTTCCCTAGCCAGACTGTTCAATCCGGGCGGCACGACCGCTCCCGCCAGGGTGATGTGCCGGAGGACGGCATGAACATGCAAGACTTCGCGCCGCTGATGTTCGGCGGGCTGATCCTGATCATGCTGATCGGTTTTCCGGTGGCGTTTTCGCTGTCGGCCCTGGGCCTGCTGTGCGGCTTTATCGCGATCGAGATGGGCTGGTTTCCGGCGGCCTTCATGGCCAACCTGCCGCTCAATGTTTTTGGCATTTTGTCCAACGAGTTGCTGCTGGCGATTCCGTTTTTCACCCTGATGGGCTCGATTCTTGAGAAGTGCGGCCTGGCCGAGGACATGCTTGATTCGATGGGCCAGCTCTTTGGCCCCATGCGCGGCGGGCTGGGTTACTCGGTCATCATCGTCGGCTTCATTTTGGGCGCCATCACCGGCACCGTGGCCGGTCAGGTGATTGCGATGGCCATGATCTCGCTGCCGGTCATGATGCGCTACGGCTACAACATGCGTTACGCCACCGGGGTGCTGGCCGCCTCGGGAACCATCACGCAGCTGGTGCCTCCGTCTCTGGTGCTGGTGGTCATGGCCGACCAGCTAGGCCGCTCGGTCGGTGACATGTACAAAGGCGCATGGGGACCATCCATCCTGCAGGTGGTGATTTTTGCGCTTTACACCTTCTTTTTGACACGCTTCCGTCCTGCCTATTTGCCAGGCGTTCCGCCCGAGGCGCGTACGCTCGATGGCTGGGCCCTGTGGAAGAAATGCCTGCGCGGCATCATCCCCTCGGCCATCCTGATCTTTGCCGTATTGGGCAGCATGGGCGGTTTGCCCGGCATCAAGACCGCGATCGCCACCCCCACCGAAGCTGGGGCCATGGGGGCGGTTGGCGCCTTTATCCTGGCGGCGATCCACGGGCGCTTGTCGTGGTCAATGATCAAGGAGGGCATGACCGGCACCATGCGCATCACCGCCATGGTGGTGTTCATCCTGATCGGTTCGCGGGTCTTTTCGCTGGTGTTCCAGGGCGTTGATGGTGGCATCTGGATTGAACACCTGCTGACCGGCCTGCCCGGTGGCCAGACCGGCTTCCTGATTGTTGTCAATATCTTCATTTTCTTCCTGGCGTTTTTCCTGGATTTCTTTGAAATTGCCTTCATCATCCTGCCCATGCTGGGGCCGGTGGCCGACAAGATGGGCATCGACATGATCTGGTTCGGCGTGCTGCTGTGCGTCAACATGCAGACCAGCTTCATGCACCCGCCGTTCGGCTTCGCGCTGTTCTACCTGCGCGGCATTTCAGACACCCTGTTCAAGTCCGGCGCCATCCCGGAAAAAGTGAAATCACGCGATATTTATCTGGGCGCCATTCCCTGGGTCCTGCTGCAACTGGTGCTGGTCGTGATCGTGATTTTTGTCCCGCAGACGGTGACCATGTTCCTCGACAAGGAGCAGAAGGTCGATATCGACAAAGTCCAGATCGAAATGCCCGCCCAGGAAGAAACCAATGCCATGGACGAGCAGAAAAACGTTGACGAGCTGTTCAACAGTGCCGCCAAGTCGGATGCCGAAAAAGCGGGTCCGCCGGCCACACCGGACAGCGGCAAGAAATAAGCATGGCGACGGACACGGGTTGGACGGGAGAAGACGCTGCAGAAGGTGCAGCCTTTCCCCTGCCCGTGAAAGCACTGGCAACCCTGCTGATTGTCGCGCTCGCGTTCTGGGGACTTCGTGCTGCGGACCAGATCGTCGGCACCGGGTGGTCCGCAGCTGCCGTGGTGTTCATGGGCGTGACCCTGTGCGTGATCGGACTTTGTTATTACTGGATTTTGCGCAGCCGCACCGCCATTGATGCAAACAGCATCCGCCAGAGCTGGTTATGGCCCAAACAGGTTGCGCTGGCCGACATCACCCAGGCCAAGTTCATCTATGTGCCTTATCTGCACTGGCTGATTGCGCCGCGTTTGATCGTTCGTGCGCGTGGCCGGGGGCTGTTCGTGTTTCACGCTGCCGACCAGCGGGTGTTGCAGCGCTTTGCGCACCTGAGCCTGGGTATGGCGGCGGTTGCGCCGCCGGCGGACAAGTAAAAGCGCTGCCCGGCGCGGCGTCTCAGGCCCCGAACACAGCGCGCCACAGCGCCAGGATGGCGTCGCGCTCGGCCTGTAGCGCGGGGGGGCGAACCTGCGTCGGCTCTTCGTTGAGCCGCGCCTGGTGCTGTACACGCCGCAGTTCGCGGTAGGCATCCGCCGCAGCCTGGCCCATGCCTGGCCCCAGCAGGGCGGCCAACTCGGCGCGCTGCAGCAGCGCGATGTTGCCGACGTTGTCTATCAGTTCTGGATGGCTGCCGGACTGCGACAGCACCAGGAACTGCACCACAAACTCGGCGTCCACCATGCCGCCCGGACTGTGTTTGACATCAAATTTTTCGCCCGTTTTCTCGCCCTTGATCGGGTGGGCGGTCCGGACTTTCTCGCGCATCGCGACGATTTCACGGGCCAGCGCCGGTACATCGCGCGGCGCGCTGATCACGGCCTGGCGAACCTCGTCGAAGCGGGCGCGCAATGTTTCATTTCCGAGCACAAAACGCGCACGGGTCATGGCCTGGTGTTCCCAGGTCCAGGCGGTGTTGCTGCCGCGCTGCTGCTGGTACCTGGCGTAGGCCGCAAAGCTGGTGACCAGCAGGCCCGAATTGCCGTTGGGCCGCAGCGCGGTGTCGATCTCGAACAGGTCGCCTTCGGCGGTCTTGATGGTCAGCCAGTTGATCAGTTTGCGCACAAACGCGGCATACACCTCGGAAGCCTGCTCGTCCTCGTCCTCGAAGACAAACACAATGTCCAGGTCGCTGCCGTAGCCCAGCTCCTTGCCGCCCAGCTTGCCGTACGCAATGATGGCGAACTGCGGTGTCTCGCGGTGACGGTTTTTCAGGCGCTGCCAGCACCAGTCGGTGGTGATCTTGAGCACGGCTTCGGCCAGCGCGCTCAGGTCGTCAGCCACCTGCTCGACGGTCAGTTGCCCTTCGACATCGCGCGCCAGCGTGCGGAAGACCTCTGCATGGTGGGCGCGGCGCAGCAGGTTCAGGCAGCTTTCTTCGTCGTCCTCGCCGGTGCGGCGCAGGGCGGCCAGGCGTTGCTGCAGTTCCTGGGTGAAAACGGCGGCATCAAAACGCTCGTGCAGCATCGCGTCGCTGGCCAGCTCGTCGATCACGCCCGGATGCTGCAGCAGGTAACGCGCCGGCCATTTGGCCGCGCCCAGCAGGCGCAGCAGGCGCTCATGCACGGCCGGGCGTTCCAGCAACAACGCCAGATAACTTTCGCGGCGCAGCAGCGGCTCGATCCAGTCGATGATGCGCACGGCGGCTTCTTCGCCCGCCTTGCCTTCCACCAGCCACTGCGCGGTGCGCTGCACCAGCCGTGTCAGGCGCACGCGCGCGTCGTCGCGCAGGCCGAGCACGCGCGGATGCCCGCGCCACAGCTCCAGCCGCGCGCGAAACTTGTCGGGCCACTGGGCCGCCAGCTTTTCCAGCAGTTCATCGAGATCCTGCGGCGCGGCCGGCGCCGATTTGCCGCAACCCTTGCAATCGGTTTTCTGGCCCAGCAGCGTATCGAATTCCTGGGCGACCAGCTCACGGTGCGCATCAAGCTCGCTCAAAAACGGGCAGCAACTGCTGTAGCCCATGGTTTGCGCAATCCAGGCCAGGTCGTCGTCGCGTGTTGGCAGCACATGGGTTTGCTGGTCGTCCAGGTACTGGATGCGGTGCTCGACCCGGCGCAGAAAGTCGTAGGCGCGTGCCAAGGCTTCGGCGGTCGCCTGCGCCATCAGCCCGGCGCCGGCCACGCGCTGCAGCGCATCCAGCGTGGGCCGGGTGCGCAGTTCCGGGAACTGGCCGCCGCGCACCACCTGCAGCAACTGGACCGTGAACTCGATCTCGCGGATGCCGCCGCGCGACATCTTCACGTCGTTGGCGCGTTCGGGGTG
>JAZKIE010000011.1:5685-28641 GCA_040385025.1 Pseudomonadota bacterium
CGATCTCGCGGATGCCGCCGCGCGACATCTTCACGTCGTTGGCGCGTTCGGGGTGACCGGCGGCGCGTTTTGCCGCGTGTTCACGAATCTGCCGGTGCAACACGCGCAGGGCATCAAAGACGTTGTAGTCCAGGTAGCGCCTGAAGACAAAGGGCAGCACGGAGCCGCGCAAGGCCTGGGCCGAGCCGCTTTGTATGCACTCCAGCGGCGCCACCACCCGGCTCTTGAGCCAGGCAAAACGCTCCCACTCGCGGCCCTGGGCCTGAAAGTATTCCTCCAGCGCATTGAGCGAGATCGCCGCAGGGCCCGAGTTGCCGTTGGGCCGCAGCGCCAGGTCCACCCGGAACACGAAACCGTGCTCTGTGGTGTCGCCGATCAGGGTGTGGATGGCCTTGACCTGCTGCGCAAAATATTCGTGGTTGGAGATGGCGCCCCGGCCATCCTCGCGGCCGGCGGTTTCGCCGTCATGGTCGTAGACGTAAATCAGGTCGATGTCGCTGGAGACATTGAGTTCGCGCGCGCCCAGCTTGCCCATGCCAATCACCCACAGCTGGGCACGCGTGCCCGGCTCACCTGCCGCTGGCGGCGCCTGCGGCGGGCCATACAGTGCGTCCAGCGCCGGACGCGATTCACAGATGGCGATATCAAGCGCCAGTTCGGCCAGCTCGGTCATGGCGCGTGTCACCACCGCCAGCGGAACGCCTGCGGCAGCCAAAGGGACGAGCGCGTGGGCCTCATGGTCAAGCGTGGGGGCTTCGTGATCACAGTCCAGCACCACCAGGCGTTCGAGAACGAGCTGGCGCAGGACGCGCAGGCGCACCCCGGTGTCGGCTTCCAGTGGCCGCAGGGCCTCGTAAGCGGCCTGCATGGTGGCGCGGACCGGCTCGCCGGGCGGCAGCAGCGCGAGCTGGCCGGCATAACGCCGGCGTATGCGCTGGACAAAACGGGAGTGGTCCGATGCGTGCGGGAGGGCGGTCAATACAGCAGCCATGGCACGGTTACCAAACTTCCCGGTGGGGCATTGAACGGACGCAGGCGCTGAAGGTCATAATTCTCATGTCAATGGATCAATCGACCCCCTCCCAGCAAGTGCTTCCCACCCGACGTCTGAAAATTGCCGCCATCGCTGCACGCCTGGCCCTGGGGCTGGTACTGGCTTTCTGGGTTCTGTTCGGTGCGGCCTGGGCCGTGCTCCACGGCTGGATTGTGCCGCGAATCGCCGACTTTCGCCCGCGCCTGGAAACGGCGGCCACTCAGGCGCTGGGGGTGCCGGTGCGTATCGGCCAGATCACCGCCCGCTCCGGGGGCTTGATTCCCTCCTTCGAGCTGCGCGACGTCACCCTGCTTGATGCCCAGGGCCGCGCCGCCCTGAGCCTGCCGCGTGTGCTCGCAGCCGTCTCGCCGTCCTCCCTGTGGCGGCTGGGTTTCGAGCAGATCTACATTGACCAGCCCGAGCTGGACATCCGGCGTACTGCGGACGGAAAGATCTATGTGGCCGGCCTGGATGTCCTGCAGAACCGCAGCGACGGCAGGGCTGGCGCCGACTGGTTTTTCTCGCAGACCGAATTTGTGATCCGTGGCGGCACGGTGCGCTGGAGTGACGACCTGCGGCAGGCACCGGTGCTGGCCCTGACTCAGGTGGACTGGACTTCGCGCAACCCTGGCAAGCGCCACCTGATGCGCCTGGATGCCACGCCGCCACCGGCCTGGGGTGAGCGCTTCAGTTTGCGCGGTGTGTTCCGCGAGCCGTTTTTGTCCGGCGGCGCCGGGCAGTGGCAGCGATGGGCTGGCCAGTTGTATGCCGAATTCAGCCGTGTCGATGCCTCCGAGGTCAAGCGTTACGTCAGCCTGGACCGTCTCGGCATTGACCTGAAGGCCGGCACCGGCGCCCTGCGCGCCTGGGTCGATGTTCAGGACGGCCAGTTCACCGGCGGCACCGCAGACATGGCCTTGCTGGAGGTTGATGCGACGCTGGGGCGGGCGCTGGAGCCGCTGGCATTGCAGGCCGTGACCGGCCGCATCGGCGGCAGGCACCTGGCCAATGGTTTCGATGTGGCCACGGACAACCTGCAGTTTCGCACCCGCGGCGGGCTGCAGTGGCCAGGCGGCAACGCCGCCATTGTCTACACCGGCGCGGAAGGCAAGTCGCCGGCACGCGGCCAGATCAAGGCGGACAAGCTGGACCTGGCGGCGCTGGCGCTGATTGCCAACCGGCTGCCGCTGGGCAATGCCACCCACGGATTGATTACTGCGCTGGCACCCAAAGGGCTGGTGGAGACGGTTGAAGCGACATGGCAGGGTGCGCTGGACGCGCCCAGCGCTTATTCAGCCAAAGGCCGCGTGGCCGGGCTGGAGCTGGCGTCGCGGGCAGCGCTTCCCGGTGCGGGAGGACCGGGCAGCCGGGCGTCCATCGGGCGGCCCGGCGTGCGTGGCGCGCTGGTGGACTTTGACCTGACCCAGCAGGGCGGGCAGGCCAAGGTCAGGATCAGCAGTGGCGAGCTGGATCTGCCCGGCATTTTTGAGGACCCCCGCCTGCTGTTCGAGCAGTTCTCGGCGGATGCCCAATGGAAGCTGGCCGGCGCCAAGATGGACGTGCAGTTGCGCAATATCGCTTTTGCCAATGCCGACGCGCAGGGCACGGCGCAAGCTGGCTGGCACACCGCTGATGCGCCGGTCGCCGGTGCGGCCGGTGCCGGGCGCGACAGCCGCTTCCCCGGCGTGCTTGATCTGCAGGGCGTCCTCAGTCGCGGTGATGGCAGCAAGGTCCATCGTTACCTGCCGCTGGTCTTGCCGGACACGGTTCGCCGCTATGTGCGTGATGCGGTGATGGCGGGTGCGCTCACGGATGTCAAGTTCAAGGTCAAGGGCAACTTGAATGACTTGCCGTTTGCCGACCCGAAACGTGGTGAGTTTCGGGTGTCGGCCAAGGTCAGCAATGCAGCCTACGCCTACGTACCGAAGTCCATCCAGCCGCGTGAGGCCAGCGCCTGGCCGGCCTTGACTGATGTGGCCGGCGAGCTGGTGTTTGACCGCGCGTCCTTGCAGGTCAATGGCGCCACCGGGCGGGTGCTTGGTCTGCCGGGTCTGCAAATCATCAAGGCCGATGCGCGTATTGCCGACCTGATGCAATCGGCCACGGTGCAGGTCAACGCGGAGCTCAAGGGCCCGCTCAGTGACGCCCTCGGCTTCGTCAATACCTCGCCGCTGGGCGAGATGACTGGAAAGGCCTTGAGCAAAACCGTGGCGAGCGGCGCTGCCGACTACAAAATCCAGCTGACTTTGCCGCTCGCCAAACTGGACAATACGCGTGTGCAGGGTACGGTCAGCGTGCCGGGCAACGATGTCCAGTTCACGCCCGATACGCCGCAACTGACGCGACTCAAAGGGCTGGTCAGCTTCAGTGAAACCGGTTTCGCCATCTCGGGCGGCCAGGGACGCATGCTGGGGGGGGACATCCGGCTGGAAGGCGGCACCCGTGCCGCGGCATCCGGCGCAGCGCGCTCCGTCGCCGGCACACAGGAATTCCCGGACGCTGCCGTGGTGATTCGCGCCCAGGGCACGCTCAGCGCCGAAGGCCTGCGCCAGGCCAAGGAGCTCGGCATGGCCGCGCGCCTGGGCGCCCATGCCAGCGGCGCCACCGCCTACACCGCCAGCCTGGGGTTCAGAAAAGGCATGACCGAGATCAGCGTGGCCAGCAACCTGCAGGGCATGGCCCTGAGCCTGCCCGCGCCCCTGACAAAAAGCGCCGAGAGCACGCTGCCGCTGCGCTTTGACAACACGGCCGTGCGCGACAGCAGCGGCGGCGCAGGCCCGCCGGCACAGGACCAGTTGTCGCTGAGCGTGGGACGGCTGGCGTCGGTGCTTTATGTGCGTGACATCAGCGGCGCCGAGGCACGGGTGTTGCGAGGCGCCATGGCGATCGGGCTGGAAGGGGGCGAAAGCGCCCCGCTGCCCGACAACGGGGTTGCGGCCAACATCAACCTGGCGCGTGTCGACATCGATGCCTGGGAGAAAGTGCTGGATGCCTCCGGCGATCCGGTCCCGGCAGCGGGCCCCGGCCGCCTGACGCCAGCCAGCGCCGTGCTCAGTTACCTGCCGACCAGCATGGCGATCCGGGCCAAGGAACTGCTGCTGCAGGGGCGCACCCTGCACAACGTGGTGCTCGGTGGCTCGCGCGACGGCCTGACCTGGCGCGCCAACATCGATGCGACCGAACTCAATGGTTATGTCGAGTTCCGGCAGCCCAGCGGAGCCGGGGCGGGCCGGCTGTATGGGCGCCTGGCGCGCCTGAGCCTGGGCCAGGGAACCGCCAGCGAGGTCGAGGCGATCCTGGACGAGCAACCGGCCAATATCCCGGCGCTCGATATCGTGGTGGAAGACCTGGAGCTGCGCGGCAAAAAACTCGGACGCGTGGAGATCGAGGCGATCAATCGCGGGGCCGGCACTGTGGCGCGCGAGGGCGGCGTGCGGGAGTGGCGGCTCAACAAGCTCAACATCATCTTGCCGGAGGCCACGCTGACCGCCAATGGCAATTGGGTGGCCGTCAACGCGCAGCAGGCGCTCGGTGTGGCGACCGGCTCGGCACCGCGCGGGGCCACCGAGCGGCGTCGCACGGTGATGAACTTCCGGCTCGATATCGACGATTCGGGTGAGTTGCTCAAGCGTTTCGGCATGGCCGATGTGATCCGCCGCGGCAAGGGCCGGCTGGAAGGCCAGATTGCCTGGATCGGTTCGCCCCTGAGCCTGGATTACCCGAGCCTGAATGGCCAGTTCAATGTGAATGTGGCTTCGGGCCAGTTCCTCAAGGCCGAGCCGGGCATTGCCAAGCTGCTCGGCGTCCTCAGCCTGCAGGCCTTGCCGAGGCGCTTGACCCTGGATTTTCGCGATGTGTTTTCTGAAGGCTTCTCGTTTGACTTTGTGCGTGGCGATGTCAGCATTACCCAGGGGCTGGCGTTCACCAACAACCTGCAGATGAAAGGCGTCAATGCCGCCGTGCTGATGGAGGGATCCGCCGATATTGCGAAAGAAACGCAAAACCTCACGGTGGTGGTGGTGCCGGAGATCAATGCAGGAACGGCTTCGCTGATTGCCACCGTGATCAATCCGGCCATAGGCATAGGTACCTTTCTCGCGCAGTATTTCCTGCGACGTCCGCTGACGCAGGCGGCAACCCAGGAGTTCCACATCGACGGCACCTGGACCAACCCGAAAATCACCAAGACGGAGCGCAAGGCCGTGGTCGGCGCGAAGGCCCGCGAAGACACCGGAGAGAAATAAACATGCACGTCGCTGCCCTTCAAATGGTTTCCGGCACCAGTGTTCAGGCCAACCTGGAGGCGGCCAGGCAGTTGCTCGGGCAAGCGGCCGCCCAGGGGGCCGAGCTGGCGGTGTTGCCAGAATATTTTTGCCTCATGGGCTGGAAAGACAGCGACAAGCTGGCTGTGCAGGAAAGCGCCGGCCAGGGGGTGATCCAGGATTTTTTGGCACAGTCGGCGCGTGAACTCAAGCTCTGGATCGTGGGTGGCACGGTGCCGCTTTGCGCCAGTGACAGCCAGCATGTGCGCAACAGCGCGCTGGTGTACGCGCCCTCAGGCGACTGTGTGGCGCGTTACGACAAGATTCACCTGTTCATGTTCGACAACGGGCAGGAGCACTACGACGAGTCGCGTGTTATCGAGCGCGGCGCGCTGCCGGTGACGTTTGAGCTGCCGTCCATCGACGGCCACAGCTACCGGGTCGGTCTGAGCATTTGTTACGACCTGCGTTTTCCGGAACTCTACCGCGCGATGAAGGCTGATCTGCTGCTGGTGCCCAGCGCCTTTACCTACACCACCGGTCAGGCGCACTGGGAGACCTTGCTGCGCGCGCGCGCGATCGAAAACCTGGCGTATGTGGTGGCGGCCGCCCAGGGCGGCGTGCATGAGAACCAGCGCCGCACCTGGGGCCAGAGCCTGATCGCCGATCCGTGGGGGCAAATTCTTGCGCAGCAGGCCCAGGGCCCGGCGGTGGTGATGGCCGAGTTGCGGGCCGAACGCCTGAAGGCCGTGCGTGTGCAGCTTCCCGCGCTGAATCACGGGGTACTGTGAACCTGTTGCCCAAAGTGTTCAACAAGCGCGCGGGCCGGCGCTGGAGCCGCCGCTGGGCGCTGTGGACCCTGCTGGTTGCCCTGCTTGCCGGCTTGTTGTCCACGCTGGTCTGGCTGGCAGGGCGTTATGAAGCCAGCCAGGTACAAAGCCGGCTGGAGCAGGATGCAGCGCAGATGGCCACGGATATCCGCGCAGAGCTGACGCGCAACGTGCAGAGCTTGCAGGCCTTGCAGGTCAAAAGCGCGGGCACGCAGGCCTGGCGCATTCCTGCGGCCGAATTCCTGCACGAAAACCGCGAGATCGTGCGCCTGGAATGGCGCGACCTGGCGCTGGGCCCGCTGTCCTACGTCGAGACGCCTTATCGCACCTCGGTGTTCGAGCGTCTGGGCCGGGAAGGGACGCAGACCGATGTCGGTTTTGCCTGCGCGGCAGCGCGGCGCTTCAGCGGCCCGGCCTACTCGATCAGCTATTTTCTGCCGCAGGCCGACGGTCTGGGCCTGGAGGTGCTCGACATGTGTGTGCCGGTGCTGGCGGCCGGCCGGCTCGATGGCTACCTGGTGGCGACCTACTCACTGCCCGATATCCTGTCCGAGCTGGTGGGCCGGCAGGTGGCGCGCGGCCAGGGGCTGGCTTTCACCGAAGCCGACGGCACACGGCTGGCGATGTATGGCAACCCGACGCGCGGCAGCCAGGCCCACGTGGCCCAGCAACTGCTTGACCTGCCGGGCAACACGCTGGTCCTGCGGCTGGAGAGCCGGCGCGGGACGCCGTCGCTGTTTCCCAACCTGCTGACCGCCCTGGTGACAGCCATGTCGGTGGCGCTGGTGGCGGTGCTGGCGCTGCTGGGCCGCGACATGCGGCGGCGGCTCAGGGTGGAACACGACCTGGCCGACGCACTGGCTTTTCGAAAGGCCATGGAGGACTCGCTGGTCACCGGCATGCGCGCCCGTGACCTGCAGGGGCGGGTGACCTATGTGAACCCGGCTTTTTGCCAGATGGTTGGCCTGGAGGCCAGCGAGCTGCTCAACCGCGACCTGCCCCCGCCCTACTGGCCGCCTGAACAGGTCGAGGAATACGGGCAACGCCAGGCCAGCCGCCTGGCCATAGGCGCGCATTTGCCGCGTGAAGGCTTCGAGTCGGTGTTCATGCGGCGCGATGGGTCGCGGTTCCCGGTGCTGATCATCGAGGCGCCACTGATCAATGCCGTGGGCAAGCAGACCGGCTGGATGAGCGCCATTCTCGATGTCAGCGAGCAGCGGCGCATCGAGGAGTTGTCGCGCGCCAGCCAGGACCGGCTGCAGGCCACGGCCCGCCTGGCCACGGTGGGCGAGATGGCGTCGCTGCTGAGCCACGAGTTGAACCAGCCCCTGGCCGCGATCTCCAGCTACGCGACCGGCTCGCTCAACCTGTTGCAAAGCGCCGCCGCCGATGCGCAGCAGCCCTCCAGCAGCGAGGACCTGCAACTCGCCATGCGCCGCATTGCCGAGCAGGCCGAGCGCGCCGGCAAGGTCATCAAAAGCGTGCATGACTTCGTGCGCCGCCGCGAGCAGGTGCGCGAACCGATTGCGCCGCGCGCGCTGCTCGATGCGGTGATGCCGCTGGTCAGCCTGCAGGCGCGCAAGCTTGGCGTGCGGGTGCTGATACAGGTGGACGCCAGCTGCGGCCCGGTGCTGTGCGACCGGACCATGGTCGAGCAGGTGCTGCTCAATCTGGCGCGTAATGGCATGCAGGCCATGCAGGGGCTGGACAAGAACCGCCGTGCCGAAAAAGTGCTGACCTTGCGCGTGCGTCCGGCTGCGTCCAACGCCTGGAACCGCTGGGTGGAGTTCGCCGTGATTGACCACGGCGAGGGCATCTCGGAAAAGGTCGCCCAGCAGCTGTTCACGCCGTTTTTCACCACCAAGGCCGAAGGCATGGGCCTGGGCCTGAGCCTGTGCCGCACGGTGATCGAGCAGCACGGCGGCTTCCTGGGCTTCGAGGCGGTCTTGCCTCAGGGTACGATTTTCACTTTCACCCTGCCGGTGGCGGTCAGCGCCGGCACATCGCCGGAGATGGCCGCGTTGCTGGCTCCGGTGCCGTAAAGGACTTGCGATGGAACCCATCCAGAATGCCACCGTGTATATCGTTGATGACGATGCCAGCGTGCGCGAGGCCCTGGCCTGGCTGCTGCGTTCGCGGCGCCTGCCCAGCGAGTCCTTCGACAGTGCGGAAGCCTTTGACGAGCGTATTTCCGGTGCGTTTCAGGTCACCTCCCCCTCGTGCGCGCTGCTTGATGTGCGCATGGGTGGCATGAGCGGGCTGGCGATGTTTGAAAAACTGATTGCCTGCGGCTTGCTGCCCACCCTGCCGGTGATCTTTCTGACCGGCCACGCCGATGTGCCCACCGCCGTCGATGCGGTCAAGCGCGGCGCCTTCGACTTTTGCGAGAAGCCGTTTTCCGACAATGTGCTGGTGGACCGCATCGAACAGGCACTCGCGCAATCGGCGGCGGCGCTGGCCCAGCGCAGCGAGCACACCGGCTTGCGCGCCCGCCTTGACGGCCTGACCGAGCGCGAGCGTGACGTGATGCGGCTGGTGGTGGAGGGGCTGCCGAACAAACTGGTCGCCGACCAGCTCGATATCAGCGTGCGCACGGTGGAAGTTCACCGTGCCCGGGTTTTTGACAAAATGAGCGTAAAGTCGGCGGTGGAGCTGGCTAACTTGCTACGCAATTTATAGCGTCACAGCGGATCCCCGGGCTTGTTGGCTGTCGTATCGGGCTCGGCGTCTTTCTTCAGTTCACCGTTTTTGCGACCGGAAAACATGGTCCACCAGACAATGAACACCAGTATGAGCAAGGCCCCCAGGGCTTCAAGTAAAAGTAAGGTCATGACTGTTTTTTCCCGGGCAACACACACCGCTGTCATTATCGCCCTCACATGGCTGCTCGCCTCCTGCGCTACGGCACCGCTGCCTTCGCCGCCGACTTCCCGGCCAGCGCCCGCAGCCGAGCCCGCACGCCCCGGCGACAGCGCCGGCCTGCCACCGGCAAGAATGCAGGGCAAAAGCCGCTGGGTGGCGGTGCCCTGGTCCGAGTTGCCAGGCTTTGAAAACGATGCGCTGTTCGAGGCCTGGAATGCCTGGCTGAAAAGCTGCGAACGTCCCGGCCCGGCCTTCGCCCCGCTGTGCGGCGAGGTGCGGCGCCTGAGCATCGCCAGCGCCGACGAACAGCGCGCCTGGATGATGAGCCGGCTTCAGCCTTACCGCGTCGAAACACCGCAGGGTCAGGCCGAGGGCCTGCTCACCAGTTATTACGAACCCGTGCTCAGGGCGGCGCGCCAACCTGGCGCCGGCTACACCGTGCCGCTTTACCAGCCGCCTGTTGGTCTGGGCACCCGCAAACCCTGGTACACGCGCCAGGAAATCGACACCCTGCCCGAGGCCCAGATCGCCTTGAGGGGAAAGGAGATCGCCTGGCTGGCCGATCCGATCGACGCCATGTCCCTGCACATCCAGGGCTCGGGCCGGCTGGCCATCCTTGAGGCCGATGGCACGCAGCGCACCACCCGTGTGGCTTTTGCAGGCTCCAACGATCAGCCCTTCCGCAGCATCGTCCAGTGGCTCAATGAACAGGGGCAGGGACGCATGAGCGCACCGTGGACAGAGTCCACCAAGGCCTGGGCCTCGCAGAACCCGCAGCGTGTGCCCCAGCTGCTGTGGAGCAACCCGCGCTACATCTTCTTTCGCGAGGAGGCGCTCAGTGAGCTGGACGCGAAGTCCGGCCCACGCGGCGCCCAGGGTGTGGCGCTGACGGCGGGCCGCTCCATCGCTGTGGACAGGGAGAGCATTCCCTATGGCACACCGGTCTGGCTGGCATCACGCGGCGCGGCGGTCGACTTGCAGAAGCTGGTGATCGCGCAGGACACCGGCAGCGCCATCGTGGGCGCCGTGCGCGCCGATTATTTTGCGGGCACGGGAGCTGAGGCCGGGCTGCTGGCCAGCCGCGTCAACCAGCCCCTGCGTTTGTGGGCGCTGTGGCCCAAATGAGCGCCAGGCAGGCGCCGCGAGGCGCGGCTTGCCTGTTCATCGCTGCCACTGACGGCGCGCCCGCTTATTCGATCTTCGCGCCCGAGGCCTTCACCACATCGGCCATGCGTTTGTAGTCCACGGCCAGCAGCTTGCCGAAGTCGGCATTGCTCATGGCCTTGGGCTCGATGCCCTGCTTGTCCAGCCGCTCCAGGATCACCGGGTCTTTCAGCAGCTTGGCCATCGCCGTGTTGATACGCGTGGCTTCAGCCGCCGGAGTTGCGGCCGGGCCGAGCAGGCCAAACCACGAGTCGAAGGCATAGCCGGGCAGACCGCTTTCGGCAATCGTCGGCAACTCGGGCAGGTACTTGCTGCGCTGGGGCGAGGTCACGCCCAGCAGTCGGATGCGGCTGTCCTTGGCAAAGGCCAGCGCGCCAATGCTGGCGGCGATCACCGCGTGGGCGCGGCCCGAGATCACTTCATTGATGGCTTCGCCGGTGGCCTTGAGCGGCACATGCACCAGGTCGATGCCGGCCAGGCCGTTGAAGTAGGCCATGGACAGGTGCGTCGCGCTGCCCATGCCGGCGGTGGCGTAGTTCATCTTGCCGGGGTTGGCCTTGGCATAACGGATGAACTCGGCCACGGTTTTGGCCGGCACGTCCGGATGGATCATCAGCACGTAGCCGGCGGTGCCGATGTGGGCCAGCGGCGCAAAGTCTTTTTGCGGGTCGTAAGCCAGCTTGGTGTAGAGCGATCCGGCAATGTTGTGGCTGGCCGCAGCCATCACCATGGTGCTGCCGTCCGGCTCTGCCTTGGCGACAAAACCTGTGCCTATGGTGCCGCCCGCGCCGGCGCGGTTTTCGACAATCACGGTCTGGCCCAGCGCCTGGCCGAGCTCGCCGTTCATGGCGCGTGCCAGGATGTCCTGCACGCCGCCAGCGGCATAGGGCACCACAACACGCACGGTTTTGCCGCTGGCCTGGGCCCAGGCCGGCAGGGCGCTCAGGCCGCTGAGAGCAGCCAGTCCGGTGGCGATGGCTGCGCCCAGCAGGGTTCTACGCTTGATCATGGGATATTTCCTTGTTGTAGTGGCGGTTTCAGTTGATGCAGATCTCATCGGCCAGGCGGCGCATGAAGCGTTCGCACCAGGCCAGTTGTTCGAGCGTGACCCATTCGTTGGGCTGGTGTGCCTGCGCGATGTGGCCGGGGCCACAGACGATGGTGGGCACACCGACCTGGTGGAACAATGCAGCTTCCGTGCCAAACGACACCTTGCCGGCACCCGAAGATGCATCGACGCCGGCGCACTGGAAACACAGGCGCGCAATCTCGCTGTCGGCGTCGGTGGCAAAACCCGGCAGTACCGAGTTGAGCTTGTGCGTGATGCCGGTGTCGGGCGCCACCGCCTGCATCGCCGGGACCAGGCTGTCGGCGAACTCTTTGGCTTCATTGAACAGCAGCACCGGCGAGTTCATGTGGTGGTGGCGGATTTCCCAGGTCACCTCGCAGTCGCGCGGAATGATGTTGAGCGCCGTGCCGCCGGCAATCACGCCGGTGTGGATGGTGGTGTGCGGCACGTCGTAGATCGGATCGAACGGGCCTTCGGCGACAAGACGGCGGTGCATGGACTTGAGCCGGGTGACAAATTCGCAGGCGATCTCGACCGCGTTGACGCCCTGCGGTGTCAGCGAGGAGTGGGCCTCGAAGCCGCGCACCGAGGTTTTGTAGGCATGTTTGCCCTTGTGGGCGATCACCACCTGCATGCCGGTCGGTTCGCCGACGATGCAGCCAGCCGGTTTGTAGCCGCGTTCCACCATGTCGGCAATCAGGCGGCGCACGCCGATGCAGCCCACTTCCTCGTCGTAGCTGAAGGCCAGGTGCACCGGGCGCTTGAGTTTGCGCCTGAGCAACTCGGGCACCATCATCAGCGCGGTCGCGCCATAACTTTTCATGTCGGTCACGCCGCGGCCGTAAAGTTTGTCGCCGATGACCTGCGCGGCAAAGGGGTCGGTGTCCCAGGGCTGGCCGTCGACCGGCACCACATCGGTGTGGCCCGACAGCACCAGGCCGCCGGTTTTGCTTTCGCCATCAAAGGCGGGCAGGGTGGCCCAGAGGTTGGCCTTCTTGCCGCTGTCGTCGTAAGTCAGGTGGCATTCAATGCCCTGGTCTTCGAGCAGCGTACGTGTCCATTCGATGATGGGCAGGTTGCTGTCGCGCGAGACCGACGCAAACGAGACCCATTTTTCAATCAGCGGCAGCGCGGCCAGGTCGGCCGCCTGGACGGCGCGCAGGGTGGTGGTGGGGAGAGGGGCGTTCATGGGGGCCTTTGCAATAAAGCCTCGGACAAGGCGTATCGGGAAGTTGCAAAATTGTAGGCCAGACCCGATTTGCTATGAATAAGATAGCTGCCTGCGCTCAATGGATATGGGCTGGCGCCCTGAAACGCTCAAATTTTCAGGCCATTTCCGGGGCTGCCGCCGATGCCCGGACGGTGCTGTCGGCGGCTGCGGCGGCGGGCTTGGGCCAAGCGCTGCACATCACGTCGGGCAGCGAGGTCTTGCGCTGGATCAGGTCGTGTTTGCCGAACAGCTCGGCGATCCAGTCGACAAACACGCGCACCTTGTTGCTCAGGTGCCGGTTCGGCGGGTACACCACATGCAGGGGCACGGCCCCGCCGCACCACTCGGTGAACAGCGGCTCCAGCTCGCCCCGGCTGATGTGGTCCTGCACCAGGAAGGTGGCGGTGTGCAGCACGCCCAGGCCGGCCAGCACGGCGACCACGCCGGCCCGTGAATCATTGACCGACAGCAGATGCCGCCCGTCGAGTTCTATGGTTTCGCCGTCGCGGTAATACTCGAAGCTGTACATCTTGCCGTTGCGCGGCGAGGCATACCGGATCAGCTGGTGCTTCTCCAGCTCGCGCGGGTGCTTCGGTTTGCCGTGGCGCTTCAGGTAATCCGGCGAGGCGCAGGACACCAGGTAAAACTCGCCGATGCGGCGCGCCACCAGCGACTGGTCGGTCAGCTCGCCGCCGCGCACCACGCAGTCCACGTTCTCCGCAATGATGTCGACCTGCCGGTCGCTGACGCCGAGTTCGAGCTGGATGTCGGGGTAACGCGCATAAAAGTCGGGCAGTGCCGGGATGATCACCGTCAGGCCCAGCGACGAGGGCACATCGACCTTGAGCCGCCCGCGCGGGCTGGCCTTGGCGCGCGACATGCTCGACTCCAGCTCCTGCACTTCGCCCAGCAGGCGGCTGGCCTGTTCGTAATAGGCGGCGCCGTCCACGGTGACGGCGACCTTGCGTGTGGTCCGGTTCAGCAGCTTGGTGTCCAGCTCTTTTTCCAGGTCCTGGATCAGCCGGGTCACGGTGGCCTTGGGCAGGTCCATGGAGTCGGCGGCCTTGGTGAAGGTGCCGGCTTCAACGACCCGTACGAAGGCCTGCATGGCGGAAAACTTGTCCATGGAATCCATCCTGAGTGTGATGAGAGGGAAAGGCGCTTTGCCCTGAAAAGCGGCTTGGGGGCGATTTTGCCGCTTATTTCAGGCCCATTGTTTCTGTGGTGAAACAAACTATATCCAAAAGGGCTATTTATTAACCCAGCGCCCGCGCCTACATTCTGCTGCATCGCAACAAATTCGGCGCCGCCCAGCGGCACACCCCATGTCCAGCTCGCAAGCTTCATCGTTTTCCTGCGCCGGCACCTGGCCCGACGGGCTGGACCAGCAGATCGCCATCAGCCCGGACCGGCAGCTTGATGTGCGCGTTTACGGGCGGCATCCGGCCAGCGCCATCGACCCGGCGCCGCTGGTGCTGCATTTCCATGCCGGGGCCTTTGTGGCGGGCTCGCTCGATCAGGGCGCCTGCATCGCCGGTCTGCTGGCCGACGCTGGCGCCGTCGTGATCTCGGTCGACTACCCGCTGGCGCCGGCTCATCCTTTTCCCCAGGCGGTCGAGACCGGCTACGCGGCGCTGGTCTGGGCCTGGAAAGCCAGGCACAAGCTGGCTGGCCGGAACGCGCCGCTGTTTATTGCCGGTGAAGAGGCCGGTGGCAACCTGGCGGCGGCGATTGCCCTGATGGCGCGCGACCAGGACGCGCCCCGACTGGCAGGCCAGATCCTGCTCTCGCCCATGCTGGACGCCTGCATGGCCACGGCTTCCTTGCGTGACGTGCATGCCGGCCCGGTCGGTTGCACCTGGGCCGACGGCTGGCACCAGTACCTGGCGCGCCGGGAAGACGCCGCCCACCCCTATGCCGCGCCTGGCGCCGCACTGCGGCTGCCCGGCCTGCCGCCGACCTTGCTCATCACGGCCCAGGACGACCCGCTGCGTGACGAAACCCGCAGCTTTGCCGGGCGGCTGCACAGCGCGGGCGTGACGGTGCGGGAGGCGGTGTTGCCCGCCGTCACCGGCTGGCCGCTCAGTTATCTGGGATCCGGTAAAGACGACAAGCCGGCCTGGGCCGCTGCCGTCCGCCAGCAATTCAGCGATTTCTTTTCAGGCGCCGCAGCCGCCTGAAGCGGCGCGCAAGGCTCAACTCTTTTCATCTTCACCATTTTTCGAGGACTCACCATGCCATCCATCCACCTGACCCACCGTCAACGCCGCAACGCCGGCATCCTTCTGGCCGCGCTGGCCATCACCGGTATTTCTGCAACAGCCTTTGGCCTGTCCGACTCCGGCACTGCATCGGGTGCGCCGGCCCAAGCGCCGGCCACACCCGTGTCCGTCGCCACCGTCGTGCAGAGTGAGGTCGCCGCCTGGGACGAGTTCTCGGGACGGCTGGAGGCGGTCGAACGCGTGGACATCCGTTCGCGCGTCGCGGGCACGGTTCAGTCCGTTCATTTCCGCGAAGGCACGCTGGTCAAAAAAGGCGAGTTGCTGCTGACGATTGATCCCGCGCCTTACGCGGCCGAGGTGCAGCGGGCCGAGGCCCAGGTCGGTGCGGCCCAGGCGCGGGTGGCGCAGGCCAAGGGCGAGCAGGAGCGTTCGCAGCGCCTGTGGAGCGAGCAGGCGATTTCGAAACGCGAATTTGATGAACGGACCAACGGCAAGGGAGAAGCCGATGCCAATCTGCGCGCCGCCCAGGCCGCGCTGCAGACCGCGCAACTGAGCATGGGTTACACACAGGTGCGCGCGCCGGTGGCCGGCCGCGTCGGCAAGCTCGAGATCACCGTGGGCAACCTGGTCGCCGCCGGCCCGGGCGCGCCGGTGCTGACCACACTCGTCTCCGTCAGCCCGATTTATGCGAGTTTTGACGCCGACGAGCAGGTGGTGGCCAAAGCCCTGAAGGACGTCAGCAGCGGCGGCGAACGCAAGCTTGAGCGCATTCCCGTGCAGATGGGTACCGCCGCCAGCACAGACACGCCCTTCGAGGGCCGGCTGCAACTGGTTGACAACCAGGTCGATGCCAAAAGCGGCACGGTGCGTGCCCGCGCAGTCTTCGACAACAAGGACGGCCAGTTGATGCCCGGCCAGTTCGCGCGCATTCGCATGGGCCAGGCGACGCAGACCACGGCTTTGCTGGTCAATGAACGAGCCGTCGGCACTGATCAGAACAAGAAGTTCGTGCTGGTGGTCGGCGCCGATAACAAGGCGTTGTACCGCGAAGTCACGCTGGGCGCCTCGGTCAACGGCCTGCGTGTCGTGAAAAACGGCCTGGCGCCCAAGGAACGCATCGTGGTCAACGGCCTGCAGCGGGTTCGCCCCGGTGCGCTGGTGGCGCCGCAAGTGGTCGAGATGTCGGCCAAGGCCGAACTGCTCAACGCCGACAAGCCCGTCAAGGTGGCGGCGAAGTAATGAAAAAACGCCGGGGCTCACCAGCCTTTGCCTGAACAAGAAGAGTTGCCATGAATCTTTCCAAATTTTTTATCGACCGGCCGATTTTTGCCGGCGTGTTGTCGCTGCTGATGCTGATCGCCGGCCTGGTCGCACTGCGCGGCCTGCCTATCTCCGAGTACCCCGAGGTTGCGCCGCCCTCGGTGGTGGTGCGCGCCCAGTACCCTGGCGCCAACCCCAAGGTGATCGCCGAAACCGTGGCCATGCCACTGGAGGAATCCATCAACGGCGTCGAGGGCATGCTCTACATGGGCAGCCAGGCCACCACCGACGGCGTGATGACCTTGACCGTGACCTTCAAGCTCGGCACCGATCCCGACAAGGCGCAGCAGATGGTGCAAAACCGCGTCTCGCAGGCCGAGCCGCGCCTGCCTGAGGAGGTGCGCCGGCTCGGCGTGACGACCGTCAAAAGCGCGCCCAACATCACGATGGTGGTGCATCTGGTCTCGCCGAATGACCGCTACGACATCAACTACCTGCGCAACTACGCGGTGCTCAACGTCAAGGACCGGCTCGCGCGCATCCAGGGCGTGGGCCAGGTGCAGATTTTCGGTGGTGGCGACTACTCGATGCGGGTCTGGCTGGACCCGCAAAAAGTCGCGCAGCGCGGCCTGTCGGCCAGCGATGTGGTGGCCGCCATCCGCGGCCAGAACGTGCAGGCAGCCGCCGGCGTGGTCGGCGCTTCGCCGGGCCTGGCCGGTGTCGATATGCAGCTGTCGATCAATGCCCAGGGCCGCTTGCAGAACGAGGAAGAGTTCGGCGACATCATCGTGAAAACCGGCGCTGACGGCGCGGTCACACGCCTGCGCGACATCGGCCGACTGGAGCTGGGCGCGTCCGAGTACGCGCTGCGCTCGCTGCTGAACAACAAACCTGCCGTCGGTATGGGTGTGTTCCAGGCGCCAGGCTCCAATTCGCTGGAGATTTCCGACGCGGTGCGCCAGACCATGGACGAACTGGCGAAAAACATGCCCGAAGGTGTGGAATACCGCATCGCCTACGACCCCACGCAGTTTGTGCGCGCCTCCATCAAGTCGGTGATCACGACGCTGCTCGAAGCCGTCGCGCTGGTGGTGCTGGTGGTGATCCTGTTTTTGCAGACCTGGCGCGCCTCCATCATCCCGCTGTTGGCGGTGCCTGTGTCTGTCGTCGGTACGTTTGCCGTGCTGCACCTGCTGGGTTTTTCGATCAACGCGCTGAGCCTGTTCGGGCTGGTGCTGGCCATCGGCATCGTGGTCGACGACGCCATCGTGGTGGTGGAAAATGTGGAGCGCAATATCGAGGCCGGCCTGTCCCCGCGCGAGGCGACCTACCGCGCCATGCGTGAGGTGTCGGGGCCCATCATCGCGATTGCGCTGGTGCTGGTCGCGGTGTTCGTGCCGCTGGCCTTCATCAGCGGCCTGACCGGCCAGTTCTACAAGCAGTTTGCGGTGACGATTGCGATCTCGACCGTGATCTCGGCGATCAATTCGCTGACCCTTTCGCCGGCACTGGCCGCACTGCTGCTGAAAAGCCATGACGCGCCCAAAGACGCGTTGACGCGCGGCATGGACAAGGTGTTCGGCCGTTTCTTCGCGTGGTTCAACCGGCTGTTCAGCCGTGGCGCCACTGCTTACAGCGGCGGTGTCAAGCGTGCGATTTCGCGCAAGACCCTGATGCTGGTGATGTACGGGGTGCTGGTGGCGGCGACCATCGGCATCTTCAAGCTGGTGCCCGGAGGCTTTGTGCCGGCGCAGGACAAGCAGTACCTGATCGGCTTTGCCCAATTGCCCGATGGCGCGACGCTGGACCGCACCGAAGACGTGATCCAGCGCATGGGCGAGATCATGAAAAACAACCCGAACGTGGAAGACGCGATTGCCTTCCCCGGCCTGTCGATCAACGGCTTCACCAACAGCTCGAACTCCGGCATCGTGTTCGCGACGCTCAAGCCTTTTGCCGAGCGCAAGAACGCCGACCAGAGTGGCGGCGCGGTGGCGGGGCAACTGAACGGGGCGTTCTCGAGCATTCAGGACGCCTTCATCGTGATGTTCCCGCCGCCGCCAGTCGAAGGCCTGGGCACCACCGGCGGCTTCAAGCTGCAGCTGGAAGACCGCGCCTCGCTGGGTTATGACGCGATGGATGGAGCCGTGAAAGCCTTCATGGAAAAGGTGTCGCAGGCGCCCGAGATTGCCGGCACCTTCACGAGCTGGCAGGTCAATGTGCCGCAGTTGTATGCCGACATCGACCGCACCAAGGCGCGCCAGCTCAATGTGCCGGTGACGGACATCTTCGACACCATGCAGATCTACCTCGGCAGCCTGTACGCGAACGACTTCAACAAGTTCGGCCGCACCTACAGCGTGCGTGTGCAGGCCGACGCGCCTTACCGCGCACGTGCCGAAGATGTGGGCCTGCTCAAGGTGCGCTCCACCACCGGCGAGATGGTGCCGCTGTCGGCGCTGATGAAGGTACAGCCCAGCTTCGGACCCGAGCGCGCGATGCGTTACAACGGCTACCTGTCGGCCGACGTCAGCGGCGGCCCGGCCCCGGGTTATTCGTCGGGCCAGGCGCAGGAAGCGATTGAACGCATCGCCGCAGAAACGCTGCCCAAAGGCATAGGCTACGAATGGACAGAGCTGACCTACCAGGAAATCCTGGCCGGCAACTCCGCGGTGCTGGTGTTCCCGCTGGCCATCCTGCTGGTCTTCCTGGTGCTGGCCGCGCAGTATGAAAGCCTGACGCTGCCCATCGCCATCATCCTGATCGTGCCCATGGGCCTGCTGGCCGCCATGACCGGTGTCTGGTTGTCCGGCGGCGACAACAACGTCTTCACGCAGATCGGGCTGATGGTGCTGGTCGGGCTGTCGGCGAAAAACGCGATCCTGATTGTCGAGTTTGCGCGCGAGCTTGAGTTTGCCGGCCGCACGCCCGTGCAGGCCGCGATCGAAGCCAGCCGCTTGCGCCTGCGCCCCATCCTGATGACTTCGCTGGCTTTTGTGATGGGGGTGCTGCCGCTGGTGCTGTCTACCGGCGCGGGTGCGGAGATGCGCTCGGCCATGGGTATCGCCGTGTTCGCCGGGATGATAGGCGTGACCGCTTTTGGCCTGTTCCTGACACCTGTGTTTTATGTGGCGCTGCGCCGCATGGCCGGCAACCGGCCGCTCAAGCTGCATGGCGAGGTGCCGCACATCGAAGCCTTCGCTACAAGCCCGGCGACGGGTAGCGGCACGGGGGCGCACGCCCTGCCTGCCGCACCCATCGGGCAACACGAATAAACAAGAAAACAGCCAAGGAGTTCATCATGAACCACACTTCTTTCAGACTGCGCACCGCGCTTGTGCCATTGCTTGCCGCCCTGGTGCTGGCCGGCTGTGCCACCCCGGCCTCCATTGATCCTTCGAACCTGCCGGCCACGCCGCCGGTTTTCAGGGGGGAACAAGATCCCTCCCGTGTGCTGGCAACGGCGCCTGCGAGCGCCGAAGCACAAACACAGGGCCGCTGGTGGGCGGTGTTTGCCGACCCCGTGCTCGATCAACTCGTTGAACGCGCCGGCCACAACAACAGCAGCGTGCAGGTGGCCGCCGGCCGCCTGGCCCAGGCGCGCGCGCTGGCACGCGCCACCGATGCCGATCGCTTGCCGCAGCTGGACCTGGGTGCAGGCGCAGTGCGTCAGAAAAACAGCACCACCGGCAACCGGCCGCAAACCGTGGTCAGCGTGGGAGCGAACTTTTCCTACGAGCTGGACCTGATAGGCCGTCTGTCGCTGGCGACAGATGCGGCCTCGCTGGACGCACGTTCGCGCGAGGCCTTGCTGCGCAGCACGCAGTTGCTGGTGCAGGCCAATGTGGCGCAGACCTACCTGCAGTTGCGGGCTCTCGACGCCGAACGCACGCTCGTACGTGACACGCTGCAGGCCTATCGCGACACCCTGCGCCTGACCGAGGTGCGCTTCAGGGAAGGCGACGTGGCCGAACTCGATGTGGCGCGGGTGCGCACCGAGGTGGCGTCCACCGAGTCGGAAGCGCTGGCGCTGGACCGCCGCCGCGCGGAACTCGAACACGCATTGGCCGTGCTGGTTGGCGAGGTGGCTTCCAGTTTCCAGGTGGCGCCGGCCGATTGGGCCACGGCGCTGCCGGTGATCCCGGCCGGCGTACCCAGCACGGTGCTGGTCCGCCGGCCCGACGTGTCGGCCGCGCAAAGCAGCATGCAGGCGGCGCAGGCCCGGGCCGGCGTGGCGAAAGCCGCCTGGTTTCCGAGTTTTTCGTTGACCGCCACCGGCGGTTATGCGGCGCCGGAGATTGGCGACCTGTTCAAGCTGGCCACGCGTGCCTGGGGCGTGGGTGCTCTGTTGTCGCTGCCGATTTTTGACGGCGGGCGGCGCGAGGCCGGCGTGTTAAGCGCGAACGCCGAACTCGACATCGCGCTGGCCAGCTACCGCGAGCAAATTCTGGTGGCCTTCAGCGACGTGGAGGACCAGTTGTCGGCCCTGCGGCTGCTGGCCGAACAGTCCGAGGCGCAGTCGCGTTCGGTCGCCTCTGCCACGCGCGCCACCGTGCTGTCCGACTCGCGCTACCGCAACGGTTTTGTCAGCCAGCTTGAACTGCTGGATGCCCAGCGCAGCGAGCTGCGCAACCGGCGCCAGGCGCTGCAGGTTCGCGCCGCGCAGTACCTGGCCACGGTGGGGCTGATACGCGCGCTGGGTGGCGGCTGGACAGTTTGAACACCCCTGTCGGCGCTCACGGCGTGTAGCGCCTTTTCCCCTTGCAGGGGACAGGCGCCTGCGGTCCGGCAAGCCGGTCCCGCGGCCCCCGTTTCAATTCGGATCGCGATTTGCTATGTAATTTATAGCTGCTCGCGCTCGTTCCATAAGGGCTGGAGGCCGATTTGATGCATGGCCGACAGTTGACGACGGTTTCCCGGGCTCAGGCCGTTTTTTTGCCGGCCGCGAGGTGGCCCAGCGGCAACGCGCTGCTGGCCTTGACCTCACCCAGCGAAAAGCTGGTGTGCAGGTCTTTCACATTGGGCAGGTTGATCAGGCTTTTCAGCGCAAAGCGTGAAAAGCTGTCCAGGTCCTGCGCCACCACCTGCAGCTCGAAAGTGCCGGTGCCGCTGATGTAGTGGCAGGCGATGATTTCGGGCAACTTGCGGATGGCTTCTTCCATCATGCTGGTGGCGTCGCCGGTGTTGCGGTCGGCGTCCAGCCGCACAAAAGCCAGCACGCCCAGTCCGATCTTGTGGCGGTCGATCTCTGCGCGGTAACCCTTGATGAAACCGCTTTCTTCCAGCGCCCGCACGCGCCGCCAGCAGGGCGCGGCGCTCAGGCCAACCCGCGTACTGAGCTCGGCATTGCTGAGGCGGCCGTCGTTCTGCAATTCATTCAGGATGGCGATGTCAAACTTGTCGAGTGTTTCCATAATTTGCAATTTTAAGCAAGAATCTTTCTTTCAGTCACGGAAACAAGGCATAGAAAGCAAAGACTTATCCGGTCATCGCGCCTACACTTTGTCCATATATATATAGAGGCGCCACCCTATCCGGGTGGCCAGCCTCCTTCCCCGCCCACAAGGCGGTTTCAGCCCCACGACTGGAGACAAGATGAACGCCCCCCTGCCTGAACACATCCGCAAGGCTCTCGAGACCGTCACGCTCGACGAAAACCCGAAATGCGGGTTTCGCCGCAGGCACAAGTACTCAGGCGGCGCAGCCGGCTGTGCTGGATTTGGCGTCGAGCCAGCCAGCCGTGGAGTTGCAGCATGAACGCCGCGCTACCGGAACATATCCGCAAGGCTCTCGAGACCGTCACGCTCGACGACAAATACAGCCTCGATTTCGGCCAGGCTTTCATGAGCGGCGTCCAGGCCCTCGTCAAGCTGCCCATGCTGCAGCGCCAGCGCGATGCCCTGCAGGGTAAAAACACCGCCGGCTTCATCAGCGGCTACCGCGGCTCGCCCCTGGGCGGCTACGACCAGGCGCTGGTCAAGGCGGCGCCTTACCTGAAGGCGCAGAACATCGTGTTCCAGCCCGGTGTCAACGAAGAACTGGCGGCCACTGCGTTGTGGGGCACGCAGCAACTCGGTTTTTCGCCGCCCGGCACCAACAAATTCGACGGTGTGTTCGGCATCTGGTACGGCAAGGGCCCCGGCGTGGACCGCTGCTCCGACGTGTTCAAACATGCCAACATGGCTGGCACCACGCCCTGGGGTGGTGTGATTGCGGTGGCCGGCGACGACCATGTGGCCAAAAGCTCGACCGCGGCGCACCAGAGCGACCACATCTTCAAGGCCTGCGGCCTGCCGGTGTTTTTTCCGGCCAATGTGCAGGAAATCCTCGACCTGGGCGTGCACGCGTTTGCGATGAGCCGCTTTTCCGGCGTCTGGGCCGGCATGAAAACCATCCAGGAAATTGTCGAGTCGAGCGCCACGGCCATGATTGATCCCGAGCGCGTGCAGATCAAGCTGCCGACCGACTTCCAGATGCCGTCCGGCGGCGTGCACATCCGCTGGCCCGACGCCGCGCTGGAGCAGGAAGCCCGCTTGTTCGACTACAAATGGTATGCCGCGCTGGCTTACATCCGCGCCAACCGGCTCAACTACAACGTGATCGAGGGCCCGAATGACCGTTTCGGCATCATCGCCAGCGGCAAGGCCTACAACGACACGCGCCAGGCCCTGATCGATCTGGGGCTGGACGACGCGACCTGCCGCCAGCTCGGCATCCGGCTGCACAAGGTCGGTGTGGTCTGGCCTTTGGAAGCGCAAGGCACGCGCGAGTTCGCGACCGGCCTGCGCGAAATCCTGGTGGTTGAGGAAAAGCGCCAGGTCATCGAGTACCAGCTCAAGGAAGAGCTTTACAACTGGCGCGCCGATGTGCGCCCCAACATCTACGGCAAGTTCAACGAGGTTGAAGGCGACTTCAGTGGCGGCGAATGGTCCATGCCCAACCCGGCGGCCAACACCCTGCTGCGCGCCAATGCCGATTTATCGCCTTCGCTGATCGCCAAGGCGATTGCGCAGCGCGTGCGCAAGCTGGGCCTGGACAGCGCCA
>JAZKIE010000012.1:0-3985 GCA_040385025.1 Pseudomonadota bacterium
TGCAGCAGCCGCTGTACATGTCGGTGTGGCAAAAGACAGATGCCAAGAGTCCTTACAGCCCCGAAAAAACCGGCATGACCCTGGCGATGCTCAAGGAATATCCGAACTACGTGTCGAGCACGCCGACCAGCTGCCAGATGAAGCGTCCGTAAATTCCGGCGCCTGCAGACAGAGCCCGAGCGGGTCGCCGTATCGGGCTCTTTTACTTTTACCGACGAGGAAGGTCACGCTGAATGGAGTTTTTCATCATCTCGATGCTGAACGGGCTGAGCTATGGGCTTTTGCTGTTCATGCTGAGTTCGGGACTCACGCTGATTTTCAGCATGATGGGGGTCCTGAATTTCGCGCACGCCAGCTTCTACATGCTGGGCGCGTATGTGGGCTACACCGTGGCCCAATTTGTCGGATTCTGGCCGGCCTTGCTGATCGCCCCTGTGGTCGTCGGCGCACTGGGCGCATTGTTTGAACGCCAGTGCTTGCGCAAGGTCCACAAGTTCGGCCATGTCCCTGAACTCCTGATCACCTTCGGGCTGTCTTATGTGATCGTCGAGCTCGTCCAGTTGATCTGGGGCCGCATCGCGGTGGAATTCCGTCCGCCTGAACTCCTCCAGGGACCGGCTTTCACGCTGATCAATGATTCGATCAAGGGTTTGAGCCTGTTCTGGGGTGCCGCGCCCGCCGAGTTGTGCAGCAGCGCCGACGCGGCGGTACGTATTGTCTGCTCTCCGTTCCCCGCCACCCGCGGCTTCATGATGCTGGTGGCCGTGATCATGCTGGCTTCGGTCTGGCTGCTGCTGACCCGCACCCGCATCGGCCTGGTGATTCAGGCCGCGCTGACGCACCCGGAGGCGGTCGAATCCCTGGGCCACAACGTGCCGCGCGTGTTCATGCTGGTGTTTGGCGCCGGTTCGGCCCTGGCTGGTCTTGCGGGAGTGATCGGTGGCAGCACCTTCCTGACCGAGCCGGCCATGGCCGCCACCGTCGGTTCTGTCATCTTTGTGGTGGTGGTGGTGGGCGGGATGGGTTCGCTGTCTGGCGCGTTTGTGGCCTCTGTGCTGATCGGCGTGATCCAGACCTTCGCGGTGGCTTTCGACTATTCGCTGGTCACCCTGGCCGAGCAGATCGGTGTGCCGCTCAGTGCCGCGGTGGCCAATAACTCGTATATCAAACTCACGCTGTCGCAGGTGGCGCCTATCCTTCCCTATCTGTTTTTGGTGCTCATCCTGATCTTCAGGCCGCGCGGCCTGCTCGGCAAGCGGGAGGGCTGACCCATGAAAACTCACTACCAATTCGCGCCACTCAACATTGGGCGCTGGATAACCTGGGGCTTGTTCGCACTGATTCTCGTGGTCGCCCCCATGGTGTTTGGCAGCGGCCTGAGCCTGACCGTGCTATCCCAGATGGGCATTGCCATCATTGCCTGCCTGTCCTACAACATGTTGTTGGGGCAGGGCGGCATGCTGAGCTTCGGACATGCGGTGTACACCGGCCTGGGCTCCTTCCTCGCCATTCACGCGCTCAACAGCGTTGGCAACGGCTCCTTGCCGCTGCCGGTGTCCGTCGTGCCGCTGGTGGGCGGCCTGGCGGGCGTCGGGTTTGCGGTGTTGTTCGGCTATGTCACCACGCGCAAGTCGGGCACCACCTTTGCCATGATCACCCTGGGGCTGGGCGAACTGGTCTTCGCGCTGTCGCTGATGATCCCGGAATTTTTTGGCGGCGAGGGCGGCGTGTCGGGCAACCGGGTTGTTGGCAAAGCCGTACTGGGTGTCAACTTCGGCCCGCAGATCCAGGTTTATTACCTGATTGCCTGCTATACCTTTGTTGCCGTGGGCCTCATGTTCGCCTTTACGCGCACACCCTTGGGGCGCATGCTCAACGCCGTGCGGGACAACCCCGAGCGCGTCGAGTTTGTCGGGTATGACACCCAAAAAGTGCGCTACATGGCTTTTATCATTGCGGGCTTTTTTGCCGGCATCTCTGGTGGCCTGGCGGCGTTGAATTTCGAGATCGTCACGGCCGAGGTGGTGGGCGCCGCACGCTCGGGCGGCTATTTGTTGTTCACCTTCCTGGGCGGGGCCACTTTTTTCTTCGGCCCCATCATTGGCGGCATCCTGATGGTGCTGGCAACCGTGTTGCTGTCCGAGTTCACCAATGCCTGGCTGCTTTACCTGGGCCTGGTGTTCCTGTTCATGGTGATGTATGCGCCCGGCGGCATCGCGAGCCTGATCATGATGAACCTGCGCGTGGCCGCCTTCGGCAAACTGCGCCAACTGTGGGTCAGCTACCTGGCCATGACGGTTACCGTGCTGGTCCTGCTGGCGGGTGCCGGCGCGATGATAGAGATGGTCTACCACATGCAACTCAACACCACGCTAGGATCGCAGCTCAAGTTCCTGGGTGTCACGCTCGACGTTAAAAACCTCAATAGCTGGTTTGGTTCGGCCTTTGTGATGCTGACCGGCCTGGGCCTGTTTGAAGTCACGCGGCGGCAGTTCCTGGTCGAGTGGGGCGACATCCAGGAGTACATTGAAAAAGAAATCAAGCGCAGGGAGGCCCTGTCATGACCTACGCACTTGAACTGAAAGACCTGCGCAAGAGTTTCGGCAAAACCGAGATCATCCGCGGCGTCAACCTGGCCGTGAACGCCGGTGAACGCGTCGGCATCATCGGCCCGAACGGCGCCGGCAAGTCCACGCTGTTCAACCTGATCAGCGGGCGCTTCGAACCCAGCAGCGGTGACGTGTTGCTCGGTGGCCAGCGCATTAACGGCAAAAAGCCGTTCGAGATCAACCGGCTGGGCCTGTCGCGCAGCTTCCAGATCACCAACATCTTCCCCAAGCTCAGTGTGTTTGAAAACCTGCGCTGCGGTGTGCTCTGGAGCCTGGGCTACAAATACACCTTCCTGAAGTTCCTGGCCGATCTGGACGACGCCAATGACCGCGCCGACGAGCTCATGAAAATGATCAAGCTCGACAAAAAGCGCGATGTGCTGGCCATCAATCTGACCTATGCGGAGCAGCGTGCGCTGGAGATCGGCATCACCATCGCCGGTGGCGCTGGTGTGATCCTGCTCGACGAACCGACGGCCGGCATGAGCCGCAGCGAAACCAGCCGTTTTATCAACCTGATCAAGGAAGTGACCGTGGGCAAAACCCTGCTGACGGTGGAACACGACATGGGCGTGGTGTTCGGCCTGGCCGACCGCATCGCCGTGGTGGTGTACGGCGAGGTGCTGGCTTTCGACACGCCGGATGCGGTGCGCGCCAACCCTCGCGTGCAGGAGGCTTACCTGGGCTCCCATGTCGCTGAATCACAAGCGGGAGGCCACTGACATGCTAAAAATTCAAAACCTCCACGCCTACTACGGGAAGAGCCATGTGTTGCATGGTGTTCATTTTGACGTCCAGCCCGGTGAAATCGTGGCCTTGCTGGGGCGCAACGGTTCGGGCCGTTCCACCACCGCCAAAGCCATCATGGGCCTGGTCGATTGCCAGGGCGATATCCAGTGGAAAGGCAAGCAGATCGCCGGCCGCAAGGCCTACGAGGTGGCCCACCTGGGCATTGGGTATGTGCCCGAGAACCGCGACATCTTCCCGACCCTGACCGTGCACCAGAACCTGATGCTAGGGCAAAAGGGCAAAGGCAAGGGCAGCCGCTGGTCGTTTGAGGACATGTACCAGATGTTTCCACGCCTCCGGGAGCGCCAGCACACCGAGGCTGGCGTCTTGTCCGGCGGCGAGCAGCAGATGCTGACCCTGTGCCGCGCGTTGATGGGTGATCCGGACCTGATCATCATTGACGAGCCGACCGAAGGGCTGGCGCCCAAAATTGTCGAGCTGGTGGGGCAGTACCTGCAAACCCTGAAAGCCAAGGGGATTTCAGTGCTGCTGATCGAGCAAAAATTGACCATCGCCATGGCGATTTCGGACCGCGCGCTGGTCATGGGCCACGGCAGCATCGTGTTCCAGGGCACGCCCGACAGCCT
>JAZKIE010000012.1:4085-7433 GCA_040385025.1 Pseudomonadota bacterium
CAGGGTTGCACTGCAACATAAGCTCTCTACAATAAGAAAAGAACGGTCGTACTATTTTTGGCGATCCAGACCCACGAGACCTACAGCGATCAGGTCAGCGGCAGACAATCACGCAACAAAGGAAACACATGACAGCGAAATACGAAGTCCACGGCAGCGTGGCGGTCATCACGCTCGACAACCCGCCGGTCAATGGCCTGGGTTATTCCACCCGGGTGGGCATCACCGATGGCCTGCAAAAAGCCAATGCCGATGCCGCCGTCAAGTCGATTGTGCTGACCGGTGGAGGCAAGGCTTTTTCCGGTGGTGCAGACATCAAGGAATTCGGATCGCCCAAAGCGCTGGCTGAGCCCAACCTGCTGAGCGTCATCCTGGCCGTCGAAAACTCGTCCAAACCCGTGGTGGCTGCGATTCACTCGGTATGTATGGGCGGCGGCCTGGAACTGGCGCTCGGTTGCCACTACCGCATTGCTGCACCTGGCTGCAGCGTCGCCTTGCCTGAAGTCAAGCTCGGACTGATTCCGGGCGCAGGCGGCACACAGCGCTTGCCGCGCGCATTGGGTGTGGAGCCGGCGCTGAACATGATCGTCAGCGGCGAGCCGGTCAAGAGCGAACTGCTGGCCCAGATCCCTGGCCAGAAGCTGTTTGACAAGATGGCGGCGTCTGCCGAGTCGCTGGCCGAGGAGGCGCTGGCTTACGCGCAAGCGGTGTCCGACACCCGGCCTCTGCCACTGGTCCGCAACCTGCCGTGCAAACACCCCAATGGCGACGCCTATTTCCAGTTTGCGCGCAACATGGTCAAGGGCATGGCCAAAAACTTCCCGGCACCGGGCAAGTGCGTCGATGCCGTGGAGTCGGCCACCAAGAAGAAATTCGACGAAGGCATGACGTTTGAGCGGGAAATTTTCACTGCCCTGATGTTCACGCCAGAATGCCGTGCCCTGCGTCATATTTTCATGGCCGAGCGTGCCGCCTCCAAAATCCCTGACGTGCCGGAAGACACCCCCAAGCGTGAGATCAAGTCCATTGCCGTGATCGGCGCCGGCACCATGGGCGGCGGCATTGCCATGAACTTCCTGAACGCCGGCATTCCCGTCAAGATGCTGGAGATGAAGCAGGAAGCACTCGACAAGGGCTTGGGCATCATCCGCAAGAACTATGAATCGCAGGTCAAACGCGGCAAGCTCAAGCAGGACAAATACGAGCAGCGCATGAGCCTGCTGAGCACCACGCTGAGCTACGACGATCTCAAAGACGCCGACATGGTGATCGAGGCCGTGTTCGAGGAAATGGGCGTCAAGGAAAAGGTCTTCAAGGAACTGGACCGGGTGATGAAACCCGGCGCCATCCTGGCCTCCAACACCTCGACGCTCGACGTCAATGCGATTGCCTCGTTCACGAAACGCCCGCAAGACGTGGTCGGCATGCATTTCTTCAGCCCGGCCAATGTGATGAAGTTGCTCGAAGTCATTCGCGGTGAAAAAACCGCCAAGGACGTGCTGGCCACCGTGATGGCCGTCAGCAAGAAGATCAAGAAGACCGCCGTGGTCTCGGGCGTTTGCGACGGATTCATCGGCAACCGGATGATTGAGCAATATGGCCGCCAGGGCGGTTTCCTGCTTGACGAAGGTTGCACGCCTGCGCAGGTCGACAAGGCGATGGAGAAGTTCGGCATGGCCATGGGCCCCTTCCGCATGGGCGACCTGGCTGGCAACGACATCGGCTGGGCCATCCGCAAGCGCCGCTACACCGAAAAACCTGACATGAAGTACAGCAAGACCGCGGATCTGCTGTGTGAAAAAGGCCGCTTTGGCCAGAAGACCGGCGCCGGCTGGTACGACTACGTGCCCGGCAAACGCGACGCCGTTCCGAATGCCGAAGTGGTCAAGATGATTGAAGACCACCGTGCCGCCCAGGGCATCACGCCGCGCAAGATTTCCGACGAAGAGATCGTTCAGCGCCTGGTTTATGCCCTGGTCAACGAAGGCGCACATATCCTGGAGGAGGGCATTGCGTCCAAAGCCAGCGATCTGGACATCGTCTACCTGATGGGTTACGGTTTCCCGATCTACCGTGGTGGCCCCATGAATTATGCCGACCAGGTCGGCCTGTTCAATGTGGTGCAAAGCATGCAGCGTTTTTCCCAGAACCCGCTGGATGACGCGAAGTTCTGGCAGCCCGCGCCGCTGCTGGCCAAGCTGGCCGCCGAAGGCAAGACGTTCAACTAATTCCTGGAGAATCCCATGACCTCAGCCGTAATCGTTTCCACTGCCCGCACCCCCCTGGCCAAAAGCTGGAAGGGCTCCTTCAACATGACCCACGGCGCGACCCTGGGTGGCCACGCGGTCGAACACGCGATCAAACGCGCCGGCATCGAAGCTGGTGAAGTTGACGACGTGATCATGGGCTGCGCCAACCCGGAAGGCGCGACCGGCGCCAACATTGCACGCCAGGTCGCTTTGCGTGCGGGTTGCCCGATCACTGTGTCCGGCGTCACCGTCAACCGTTTCTGCTCGTCCGGCCTGCAGACGATTGCGCTGGCAGCCCAGCGCATCATTGCCGGCGAAGCCGATGTTTATGTCGCCGGCGGCGTCGAAAGCATTTCCTGCGTGCAGCAGGAGATGAACACCCACATGCTGGCCGATTCCTGGCTCGCCAAGAACAAGCCAGAGATTTACTGGAACATGCTGCAGACCGCTGAGCAGGTCGCCAAGCGTTACGGCATCTCGCGCGAGCAGATGGACGAATACGGCGCGGCCAGCCAGCAGAAAGCCACCGCCGCGCTGGCGGCCGGCCTGTTCGACGCCGAGATTGCGCCCATCACCGTCACCATGGGTGTGGCCGATGCGGTCATGGGCCTGACCACGAAAGAAGTCACGGTCAGCAAGGACGAAGGCATTCGTGAAGGCACCACCAAGGAAGGCATCAGCGGCATCAAACCGGCCATTCCCGGTGGCGTGATTTCGGCCGGCAATGCCAGTCAGTTCTCTGACGGCGGTGGCGCCGTGGTCGTGATGAACGAAACCCTGGCCGAGAAAAAAGGCCTGAAGCCGCTGGGCCGCTTCCTCGGTTTTGCGGTGGCGGGCTGCGAGCCTGACGAAATGGGCATTGGCCCGGTCTACGCGATTCCCAAGGTGCTGGCGCGTCTGGGCCTGAAGGTCAGCGACATCGACCTGTGGGAGCTCAATGAAGCATTTGCAGTGCAGGTGATTTATTGCCGCGACAAACTCGGTATCCCGATGGACAAGCTCAACGTCAACGGCGGTGCCATTGCCGTCGGTCACCCCTACGGCGTCAGCGGCCAGCGCCTGACCGGCCATGCCCTGATCGAAGGCAAGCGCCGCGGCG
>JAZKIE010000013.1:0-4148 GCA_040385025.1 Pseudomonadota bacterium
CGCATGAACGGTGTGGCCAACTGGCGCGCCTTGTCGGCGCCGGCCAGCAAGGCGGCCTCGATCTTCGCGGGGTCCTGCATCAGCGCCTGGTAGCGCTCGCGCATGGGGGCGACTTCCTGGTCAATACGTTCGAACAACAGGTGTTTGGCATCGCCCCAGGCAATGCCTTCGGCAAAGGCCTTGCGCAGCGCGGCCGTTTCCGGCGCACTGGCAAACGCCTGGTAGATCTGGAACAGTGCCGAGCCTTCGGTTTCCTTGGGCTCGCCCGGCGCGCGCGAGTCGGTGACGATGCCGGCAATGAGTTTTTTGAGCTGCTCGCGCGGCGTAAACAGCGGGATGGTGTTGTCGTAACTCTTGCTCATCTTGCGGCCGTCCAGGCCCGGCAGCAATGCCACCGATTCCTCAATCAGCGCCTGTGGCAGCACGAAGTGTTCGCCGTACAAATGGTTGAAACGCTGCGCCATGTCGCGCGCCATTTCGATGTGCTGGATCTGGTCGCGCCCGACCGGCACCTGGTGTGCCTTGAACATCAGGATGTCCGCGCCCATCAGCACCGGGTACATGAAGAGGCCGGCGCTGACATCGGCGTCCGGGTCGTTGCCCGCTGCCGTGTTTTTGTCGACCGAGGCCTTGTAGGCATGGGCGCGGTTGAGCACACCCTTGGCCGTCACACAGGTCAGCAGCCAGGTCAGCTCGGGAATTTCGGGAATGTCCGACTGCCGGTAAAAGGTCACGCGCTCCGGGTCCAGCCCGGCGGCCAGCCAGCTCGCGGCAATTTCCAGCGTGGACTGCTGGATGCGCGCCGGCTCATCACACTTGATCAGCGCGTGGTAGTCGGCCAGGAAGTAAAAACTCTCGGCACTGGCGCCCTGGCTGGCGGCGACGGAAGGGCGGATCGAACCAACGTAGTTGCCCAGATGCGGCGTACCGGTGGTGGTGATGCCGGTGAGGAATCGTTGGGGCGTGGAGGCTTGTGGGTGGGTCATGATCATCGAATCAGCATCGCCAGCGGCGTCAATACAATTTCAAGAAGGGCGTACGACAAGGTCATCAGGGGCTGCATCCACCAGTCGGTCAGCACACCCGCAATCACCAGCGCCATCACCACAAAAAAGCCCCAGGGCTCGATGCGCGAGACCAGTTCAGCCTGGCGCCAAGGCAGCAGGCCGACCAGCACGCGGCCGCCGTCCAGCGGTGGCAGCGGAAACAGGTTGAAGACCATCATCACGATGTTGACCAGGATGCCGGCCTGGCACATCTTGATGAAAAACAGCTCGGTCACGCCAGCGCCCTGCAGCAGGTAAAAAGCGATGCCCCACAACACGGCTTGAATCAGGTTGGCGCCCGGTCCGGCCAGCGCCACCCAGATCATGTCGCGCTTGGGGTTGCGCAGGTTGCCGAACTGCACCGGCACCGGCTTGGCGTAACCGAACAGAAAAGCGCCGGAGGTCGCGAGGTAAAGCAGCAGCGGCATCGCAATGGTGCCCAGCGGGTCGATGTGTTTGACCGGGTTGAGCGTGACGCGGCCCAGCGCCCAGGCCGTGTTGTCCCCGAAGTAGCGGGCCACGTAGCCGTGCGCTGCCTCATGCACGGTGATGGCAAACAGCACGGGCAGGGCGTAGATGGCGACGGTTTGAATCAGGTTGGCAAAGTCCATGCCCGGATTGTCTCAGACCGGTCAAAGGCCGGCCGGGATCGGGTTGCTAGAGGCCGAGCGCGGCTACGTCGCCGCGCCCTTGGCGCACCACGACGGGGTCCCCGCCCTGGCCCATGTCAGTCAGGTCGATCACCGTGGTGGGCTCCTGCGGGCAGGCGCCGGCGTCGATCACGGCGGCGAGTTCATGCTCGAGCTGCTCGCGGATGTCCTGTGCGTCGTTCAGCGCTTCGGTCTCGCCGCGCGGGATCAGGGTTGTTGCCAGCAGGGGGGCACCGTGGATTTCCAGCAGGCACTGCAGGGTCTTGTGGTCGGGCACACGCAGGCCTATGGTTTTGCGCGACGGGTGGCTCAGACGCCGCGGCACTTCCTTGCTGGCTTCAAGGATGAAGGTGTAGGGCCCTGGCGTGGCCGCCTTGATCAGGCGGAACTGTTTGTTGTCGACGCGCGCGTAGTTGGCCAGTTCGCTGAGGTCGCGGCACAGCAGGGTCAGGTGGTGTTTGTCGTCCACGCCGCGGATGCTGCGCAGCTTGTCGGCAGCGGCTTTGTCGTCGAGGTGGCAGACCAGTGCGTAGCTGGAGTCGGTGGGCACCGCCACAATCGCGCCGCGGGCCAAAAGCGCCACCGCCTGCCTGAGCAGGCGCACTTGCGGGTTCTCGGGGTGGATGTCGAAAAACTGGGCCATGGTCTTGCTTCAGCTATTTCAGGATTCTGCCGGCCGCACGGTGAACTGGCTCAGGGCCCGGCTTTCACGCGCGGTCAGCCAGGCGCCCAGCGCGCCGCAGATGGCAATCAGCAACATGCCGGCCAGGGACCAGCGGTCCGGCACATGCGAAAAGGCAATCCAGCCGCCGACCATCGCAAAGGCGATCTGGGCATAGAGGTAGGGTGTGAGGGTGGCAGCCGGCGCCCGCATGTAGCCCAGAATCAGCATGAAATGCCCGACCGTGGCGGCCACGCCCATCAGCAGCAGCCAGCCCCACAAAGACCAGGACGGCAGCGAGACCCATACAAACGGCAGGGCCAGCGCCGCCAGCAAGGTGCCGACCCAGCCGGTGTACAGGTGCATGGTGATGGGGTCCTCGGTTTTGGCCAGCTTGCTGGTGAGGACCTGAAAGCCGGTGTTGGTCGCCACCATGCCCAGCGGCAGCAACAGGGTCCAGTTGAAGTCCTCACCCCCCGGACGGATGATGGTCAGTGTGCCGACAAAGCCGCCGATGACCAGCGACCAGCGCAGGGCCGAGACTTTTTCACCGAGTGCGGTGGCGGCCAGCAAGGTGATGAGCAGCGGCACGATGGCGCCGATGGCGGTGAACTCGGCCACCGGCATGTATTTGAGGCTCAGAAAGGCGAACAGGCTGCTCAGCAGCAGCAGCAGGCCGCGCAGGCACTGAAACTTGGGGTGAGCCGTGCGCAACACGGCCAGGCCGCGCAGCGGCAGCACCACGGCCGTGGTGGCAATCGCCTGGAAAAAATAGCGGAACCACAGCGCCATCAGCAGCGGGACACTGGCGCTGACAAATTTGGTGGTGGTGTCCAGCGTTGCAAAACAGGCGACGGCCGCGATCACCAGCGCGATGCCCGCCAGCGCAGACGGCGCGCGGCTCACTGGATGCGGTCTTCCAGCAGCGTCCAGACGGGTGTCAGGTCGCCGGGAAGAAAGGGCAGGGTGCCCAGATCGGTGTGGCTTTCATCGGGGCTGTGGAAGTCGCTGCCGCGCGAGGCGGCCAGGCCGAACTCTCTGGCGGTTTCGGCGTATTTCACATACTCCTGCGTGGTGTGGCTGCCGGTGACCACTTCAACGCCCTGGCCGCCATGGGATTTGAACTCGGTGAACAGCGCGTATTCCTCATTCGGTGTGAACTTGTAGCGGCCCGGATGTGCAATCACGGCCACACCCTTGGCGCTGGTGATCCACTGGATGGCATCCCGCAGATTGGCCCAGCGGTGTGGCACATAACCCGGTTTGCCTTCGGTCAGGTATTTGCGAAACACTTCGGAAGTTTCCCGGCAGACGCCGGACTCCACCAGGAAGCGGGCAAAGTGGGTGCGCGAGATCAGCTCCGGGTTGCCGACAAACTTCAGTGCGCCTTCATAAGCGCCCTTGATGCCGACCTTGGCCAGGCCGTCCGACATTTCCATGGCGCGCTGCTCCCGGCCGCCGCGCGTGTCGTACAGGCCCTGCTTCATGGCCGCGTCGTCGGGGTCGAACCCGAGGCCGACGATGTGCACGGTCTCGTTGGCAAAGGTGACCGAAATTTCGGTACCGGTCAGGTAGTTCAGGCCCTGGGCTTTGGCGGCGGCAGCCGCGCGGTGCTGACCGCCGACTTCGTCATGGTCGGTCAGGGCCCAGAGTTCGACACCGTTGGTTTTGGCGCGTTCGGCCAGCCCCTCCGGTGTCATGGTGCCGTCGGACACCACGGAGTGGCAATGCAGGTCGGCGTTCAGGATGTTTTTGGAGATCACTGCCCCATTTTAGGCGGGATGCCTGTTC
>JAZKIE010000014.1:0-4246 GCA_040385025.1 Pseudomonadota bacterium
TAGCGGGCTGCTGTCGGTGCGCGCGCTGGGCGAGGCGGTGCACGATGTATCGGGCGCGCTGGTGCATCTCTCGGGCGTCATCAAGGACCTCACCGCCGAAAAACACGCCGAGCAGCAAGCCCAAAACCTGACCATGCGGCTGGGTACAACGCTGGCCAGCATCACCGACGCCTTTGTCACGCTGGACCGGGACGGCCGCCTGACCTATGTCAACCCCGAGAGCGAACGCCTGCTGCGCCGCGAAAGCCGGGAGCTGCTGGGCCAGCCCATCTGGGAAGCGCTGGATGACAGCGGGCAAGGCCTTTTGCGCCAGCGCCTGGTTGCTGCCCTGGGCAGCACCACCCATCAGGAGTTTGAGATTTTCTGCGCTGTGCCCGGCAAATGGCTGGAGCTGCGGGCCTACCCCTTTGCAGAGGGGCTGGCGCTGTACCTGCGCGATGTCAGCGAAAGACGCCAGTCGCAAGAGCAATTGCTGCTGCTGCAAACCAGCATCTCGCGGCTGAACGACATTGTGATCATCACCGAGGCCGGCGCTGTCGACTCACCCGGTCCGCACATCGTGTTTGTCAACGACGCGTTTGAGCGGCATACCGGCTACAGCCGGGCCGAGGTGGTCGGCAAGACGCCGCGCCTGCTGCAGGGCCAGCGCACGCAGCGCGCCGAGCTCGACCGCATCCGGCTGGCGCTGCAACAGGCGCAGCCGGTGCGCGCGGAACTGATCAACTACAAAAAAGACGGCACCCCGTTCTGGCTGGAGCTGGACATCGTGCCGGTGGACTATTTCAACCGGGGGCTGACACACTGGGTCGCTGTGGCGCGTGACATCACCGAGCGCAAGGCCTCCGAGGAAGAAATCGAGCATCTGGCTTTTTACGACACGCTGACGCAACTGCCCAATCGCCAGTTGCTGATGAGCAACCTGCGCCTGGCACTGGCGCACACGGAGAACCCCGACAAGAACGGGGCGCTGATGTTTATCGACCTGGACAACTTCAAGGTGCTCAACGACACCCGCGGGCATGCCACGGGCGACCTGCTGCTGCAGAAAGTGGCGGCCCGCCTGAACGGCTGCGTGCGGCTGCGTGACACCGTCGCCCGGCTGGGCGGCGACGAGTTTGTGGTCTTGCTCGAAGACCTGGGCGACGACCCCCAGGTCGCCTCGGCGAGGGCAACAATCGTCGCCCAGAAAGTCCTCGGTGCGTTGTGCGAGCCCTGCGACCTGGCTGGCTACGACTACGACGGCACCTGCAGCATCGGCATCACCCTGTTCAACCAGCATCAGCAAAACGTCGGTGACCTGCTCAAGCAGGCCGACATGGCGATGTACCAGGCCAAAGCGGCGGGGCGCAATGCGATCTGCTTTTTCGACCCCGCGATGCAGGCGCTTGTCACCGCCAACGCGGCCCTGACCTCCGAGCTGCGGCAAGGCCTGCGCAACCAGGACTTCGTGCTGCACTACCAGCCGCAGGTGGGGCGCGGAGGGGACATGGTCGGCGTCGAAGCCCTGGTGCGCTGGCGCCACCCGCAACAGGGTCTGGTGCCACCCGACAGCTTTATCACGCAGGCCGAAGACAGCGGGCTGATCCTGCCGCTGGGCCAATGGGTGCTGGAAACCGCCTGCACCCAGCTCGCCGCCTGGGCCGCACGCGCCGAGACAGAAAAGTTCAGCATCGCCATCAACGTCAGCGTGCGCCAGTTCCGCCACCCCGAGTTTGTGGAGATGGTCATGAAGGCCATTGACCAGGCCGGCATCAGCGCACACCGGCTCAAGCTGGAGCTGACCGAAAGCCTGCTGGCCAAAGACATGGACGTGACGATTGCCAAGATGGGGATTTTGAAAAGCGCCGGCGTGACACTGTCCATCGACGACTTCGGCATCGGCTATTCGGCGCTGTCTTACCTGAAATACCTGCCGCTGGACCAGCTCAAGATTGACCGCAGCTTTGTCAAGGACGTGTTGACCGACCCCAACGATGCGGCGATTGCGCGCACCATCATCGGCCTGGCCCAAAGCCTGGGCCTGGGCGTGATGGCCGAGGGCGTGGAGACCGAAGCCCAGCGCGACTTCCTGGCGCGCCACGGCTGCCATTGCTACCAGGGCTACCTGTTTTGCAAGCCGCTGCCGATCGAGGAGCTGGAAGTGTTTATCCAGCGCCTGCCACAGACTTCGCGCTGAGCAGACACCGTGACCAGCGGAGATTCGCTATTGATTTGATAGCTGCTTACGCAGGTTAGGCATGGGCTGGAGGCTGATTTGATGCAGGAGCCCTGACCAAAATCAGTGTGCCGCCCCGCAGGTCAGCGGCGTCCCACCCTGGCCATGGCCTCACGCCAGACCGGCCAGCAAGGCTGCATTGCCGCCCGCCGCCGTGGTGTTGACCGTCACCGTCTGCTCGGCGCAAAAGCGCACCAGGTAGTTCGGCCCGCCGGCTTTGGGGCCGGTGCCGCTGAGCCCTTCGCCGCCAAAGGGCTGCACGCCGACCACCGCGCCAATCATGTTGCGGTTGATGTAGATGTTGCCCACATGCGCGGCAGCGGCGAGCGCCTGGGCGCGTGCATCGATGCGGGTCTGGATGCCCAGCGTGAGCCCGTAGCCGAGGGTATTGATCTGATCAATGACGGCCGCCGGGTCACCCTCCCAGCGCACGATTTGCAGCACCGGGCCGAAAATTTCATGCCTCACCTCACTCACGCTGGCGACTTCAAGGGCCACGGGCGCCATCAGATTTGCTATTAAATCAGGAGCTGTTTGCGCATGTTCGACGTGGGCTGGAAGCACTTTTGATGCTGAACCCAGGCGCTGCAGGTGCTTGGCTATGTTGTCAAAGGCCTCACGGTCTATCACCGGACCCACGTCGGTCGCCAGCTCGGCCGGCTCGCCAAGCACCAGTTCCTGCAGCGCGCCCTGAATCATGTCTATCACCTTGTCGGCAATGCCCTCGTGCACACACAGCAGGCGCAGCGCCGAGCAGCGCTGGCCGGCCGAACGAAACGCGCTTTGCACGACGGCATCGACCACCTGTTCGGGCAGCGCCGTGCTGTCCACCAGCATGGCGTTGATGCCGCCGGTTTCGGCGATCAGCGGCACGATGGGCCCGTCTTTGGCGGCCAGCGCGCGGTGGATGGTTTTGGCCACCTGCGTGGAGCCGGTGAACACCACACCGGCAATGCCGGGTGCCGCCACCAGCGCCGCCCCCACGGTTTCGCCCGGCCCGTGGATCAACTGCAGCGCGCCTTCGGGCACACCGGCGGCGTGTAGCAGCTTGACCGCCTCCCAGGCCACGCCCGGCGTCTGCTCGGCCGGTTTGGCCAGCACCGCATTGCCGGTGGCCAGCGCCGCAGCCACCTGGCCGGTAAAAATCGCCAGCGGGAAATTCCAGGGGCTGATGCAGACCCAGACGCCGCGCGCGCGCAGCCGCAGCTCGTTGGTTTCGCCGGTCGGCCCCGGCAAGGCGACGGGCGCCATGATGCGTTCGGCTTCACCCGCGTAGTAGCGTAAAAAATCAATCGCCTCGCGCACCTCGGCCACGGCGTCGCCCCAGGTCTTGAAAGCTTCCTTCACCAGCAGCGCACAGAAGCGCGGCATCTGCTGCTGCAGCGCATCGGCGGCGCGGCGCAACACGGCAGCGCGTTCTGTCACGGCCAATTTGCTCCACTTTTGATAGCTGCTTACGCAGATATCCAAAGGGCTAGAGACCAATTTGGCATCGAACTCCGGCACCAGGGGCAGCTCGGTGGTCGCCAGCGCGGCCAGCAGCGGCGCACGCATGCCGGCCACCGTCAGGTCCACGCCCTCACTGTTGCGGCGGCTTGGCCCATAAAGATGCGGCGGCAGCGGCAACGAGGTTTCTGGCGCCAGGTGCAGCGGTGAGTGCAAGAGCTGGTCCATGCCGACAGACTCGTCGGCAAGCTGGTGCACAAAGGAGGAGTTGGCGCCGTTTTCGAGCAGGCGCCGCACCAGGTAAGCCAGCAGGTCGCGGTGCGCGCCCACCGGCGCGTAGACGCGGCAGGCGATATTTGGGCTCTTCAGCACCTCGCGAAAAATGCCTTCTCCCATTCCGTGTAGCCGCTGCAACTCGAAAGCTGTCGTGTTTCCTGCCATTTGAAGAATCGCCGCCATCGTGCCCGCGTTGTGGCCGGCAAACTGCGGGTAGATGACGTCGGGTGCGGCCAGCAGCGCCTGCGCGCAGGCCAGATAAGAGATGTCGGTGTGCTGCTTGTGCGTGAACACCGGGTAATGCGGCAG
>JAZKIE010000015.1:0-3137 GCA_040385025.1 Pseudomonadota bacterium
CCACCACACCGCCCCAGGTGCGGTGCATCAACCAGCCGATGTAGGTCGCCAACTGCTGCGCCTCCGGCCCCGGCAACAACATGCAGTAGTTGAGCGCGTGCAAAAAGCGTTTTTCGGAGATCCAGCGTTTTTGCTCGACCAGCTCGCGGTGCATGATCGCGATCTGCCCGGCCGGTCCGCCGAAGCTGATGAAGCCGAGCTTGAGCCAGAATTTCAGCGCGTCTGCAAAACTCACCGGCGTCATAACGCCGCTCCGGTCAAAGCGTGCACTTTCCAGTTATGGGTTTCGCCCTGTGCATGGCGGCACCATTCATACAACGCGTCATACACCGGCATGGCCGCGGCCAGCATGGTGTGGTCGTCCGCATGCAGCCGCGACAAGCCCAGCGACACGGCAAGCAGCCCTGCCGACTGGGGCGCCAGCTCGGGGCGCGACGTATCGGCCCCGCGCACGATGGTTGCCAGCACCTCCAATGCCGGCAGATGCAGGTCGAAGGCGCGCAAGAGCGCGTCGAAACTGCAACGCTCCCACTCGTGGGTGATGGGGGCATCGGGGATGTCATAAGCCACCGCGCCCAGCCTGTCCGCTTCCTCCAGAACCTGGGCGGTCGGCACGTAGAAAAATTCAGCGCGCGGGTCGATGAAGCGGCTTACCAGCCAGGGGCAGGCAATGCGGTCGATCTTGGGCCGCTCGCGGGTGACCCAGCGCGAAGGCTTCTCACCGGTGACGCCCCAGTCGGGACGCTTGATCACGGTAGGTGGCTGATGGGCGCGCCATTGCGCCATGTCCTGTGGCGCATCTACGCCAGCTTCACCGCCTTCGAAGCCGCCGGCCAGCCGGCGGGCGTCCCAGCCGGCGGCGCGCAGCGCAGCAACGGCATCGGCGCTGACCTGGTGGCCATACACGCAATACACCACCACTTCGCGCGCCGTCTCGGATGCTGCCAGCGCGGTGACATCGTCCGGTGCGCAGCGGCGGGCGCCCGCGAGCATGCGGGGACTCTCGAGAAATTTGCCCTCGCGGCGTACGTCCAGCAACAGGGGCGCGTCTGCGCGGCCCATGCGGGCGGCCAGTTCTTGAGGGGAAACAGAAGGAACGGAAAAGGCAGAGGTGTCCACGGAATACTCCAATGAGTTGCCAGCGCTTGGACGGGACACCGTCTATCTGTGAGGATTCGGGAGGCTGAAATCCCGATGCGCAAATAATAACATTGGCGCCCAAGCCTGCCTAACCGTGCTGGAACTTGAACACCGCGCGGCCGGCGCGCGCGTTCGGCCAGAAGCGGATTTCCCGGCCGTCCTGCAAGCCAAACGAATCCAGGATCTTCAAGCGGTTCTTCTGCGCCAACGCGGCAAAGTCCTGCAGCGTGCCGACGCGAATGTTCGGGGTGTCGTACCACTGGTAGGGCAGCACCCTGGTCACCGGCATGCGGCCGCGCAGCACCGCCAGCCGGTTCGGCCAGTGGCCAAAGTTGGGAAAGGCGACGATACCGGTGCGGCCCACACGCGCAGTCTCGCGCAGCATGACCTCGGCGTTGCGCAGGTGCTGCAAGGTGTCGATCTGCAGCACCACGTCAAAACTCGCATCACCGAACATCGCCAGACCCTCGTCGAGGTTGAGCTGGATCACGTTGACGCCGCGCGCCACGCAGGCCTGGATGTTGCCGTCGTCTATCTCCACGCCGTAGCCGGTGCAGCCACGTTCGCGCACCAGGTGGTCCAGCAGGGCGCCGTCGCCACAGCCCAGGTCCAGCACGCGCGAACCCTGCGGCACCAGGCGGGCAATCAGCAACTGGTCGGCAGAAAGTTTGGCGTCGGATCTCATGGCGCCACCTTGCTCTCAAAATAGGAGCGCACCACGCCCAGGTAGCGGGGATCATCAAGCAAAAAGGCATCGTGGCCATGCGGCGCGGCTATCTCGGCGTAACTCACGTCGCGCTGGTTGTCGAGCAGGGCCTTGACGATCTCGCGGCTGCGCGCCGGCGAAAAACGCCAGTCGGTGGTGAAGCTCACCAGCAGGAATTTGGCACTGGCCTGCGCCAGTGCCTGCGTGAGCTTGCCGCCATGGGCGGCGGCGGGATCGAAGTAGTCCAGCGCCCGCGTGATCAGCAGGTAGGTGTTGGCGTCAAAGTACTCGCTGAACTTGTCGCCCTGGTAACGCAGATAACTTTCGATCTGGAACTCAACCTCCTGCGTGGAGAATCTGTAGCCGCTGCCATGACCCACGACCGCTTCGCGGAGTTGTCTTCCAAACTTTTCATTCATCACGTCGTCGCTGAGGTAGGTGATGTGCCCGATCATGCGGGCGATGCGCAGGCCGCGCTGTGGCAATACCCCATGTCTGTTGTAGTGCCCGGCATGAAAGTCCGGGTCGGTCACGATGGCGCGGCGCGCCACCTCGTTGAAGGCAATGTTTTCTGCCGTCAGGTTGGGCGCGCTGGCGACCACCACCGCATGGCGCACACGGCCCGGGTATTGCAGCGTCCAGCTCAAGGCCTGCATGCCGCCCAGGCTGCCGCCCATCACCGCCGCGAGCGTCTGGATGCCCAGCGCGTCGAGCAGCCGGGCCTGCGCATCGACCCAGTCCTGCACGGTCACCACCGGAAAGTCCGCGCCGTAGACCTCGCCGGTGTCGGGGTGGATTTGCATGGGCCCGGTCGAGCCGAAGCAGGAGCCCAGGTTGTTCACGCCGATGACAAAAAAACGGTCGGTGTCCACCGGCTTGCCGGGGCCAATCATGGTGTCCCACCAGCCCTCTGACTTGGGCAGCTCGGCACCCTGCGCGTCGAGGTAAACACCGGCCACATGGTGCGATGCATTGAGCGCGTGGCAGATCAGCACGGCGTTGGACTTGTCCGCGTTGAGCGTGCCGTAAGTCTCGTAACTCAGGTCGTAGGCGCGGATGGACGCGCCGCTTTGCAGCGGCAAAGCGTCGGCGAAATGCATGGACTGCGGCGTGGCAACAAGCGTCAAGGAAAGCCCCACAAAACAAAAACCCGGCATCGCTAAAAGCGAGTCCGGGTCGTGGATGTCGTCTTTAGCTGTACTTTTTAAGCGCCCGCAAGCTGGCAAATCGGCGCTATGGAAAGTATACCCCTGTGTTGACGCTAGCCCCGGAGCGCTCACTGTCAGCTTCC
>JAZKIE010000016.1:0-7341 GCA_040385025.1 Pseudomonadota bacterium
ACTACAACCACGCCATCCTGTCCAGCCGCGCCTCGGGCACCGGCAACAGCGCGCGTTCGGCGGTGTATGCCGACGGCATCCTGCTGTCCAACTATCTGGGCAACGGCATCGCCAATGGCACCAACTACGCGCCGCGCTGGGGGCTGGTGACCCCGGAAGAGATCGAACGTGTCGATGTGTTGTACGGCCCGTTCTCTGCAGCCTATCCCGGCAATTCGGTGGGCGCCGTGGTGGACTACGTCACGCGCATGCCAACGCAGTTCGAGGCGAACGCCAAGCTCAGCGTCTTCAACCAGAACTTCAGGCTGTATGGCACCGACGGCAGTTTTGGCGGCAGCCAGGCCAGCGCCTCGCTGGGCAACAAAAGCGGCGACTGGTCCTGGTTCATCAATGTCAACCGGACGAAAAGTGCCGGTCAGCCACTGACCTTCACCACCAAACTGATCAGCACCACCGCACCGGCGCCAGGCGCGGTGCCGGTGACCGGCGCCGTGCCGGGGCTGAACACCCGCAACCTGCCCTGGTTGTTAATCGGCGGCGCCACGCAGTACGACACTGTGCAGGAGCATGCCAAGCTCAAGCTGGCCTATGACTTCTCGCCCACGGTACGCGCCAGCTATACCCTGGCTTACTGGGACAACAGCTCGCAAAATCGCTCGGAGAGTTATCTGCGCAATGCGGCGGGAGCGCCGGTGTACAGCGGCAACGTCAGCATCAACGGACGCGGCTACAACCTGGCGGCCACCGATTTCGGTGTCAGCAATGAAGCGCTGACCCATGTGATGCACGGTCTGTCGGTCAAGTCCAACACGCGGGGTGTGTTCGACTGGGAAGTGGCGGCCAGCCTTTACGACTACCAGACCGACCAGATCCGCGCATCGACCACGGCGCAGCCCGGCGCGCTGAGCGGCGGCGCGGGCACGCTGCAGGATCAGGACGGAACCGGCTGGAACAACCTGGCGCTCAAGGGCATCTGGCGTCCCGAAGGCATGTTGGGCGCACACATCGTGGATTTCGGCTACCAGCAGGACAGCTACAAACTGCGCATCCTGAAATCCAATGCAGTGGGCAACTGGATCCATGGCGGCGCCGGCACGCTGGTTAGCGACGTGGGCGGGCGCACCCAGTTGCGCAGCGTCTATGCGCAGGACGCCTGGACCTTTGCGCCGAAATGGAAAACCGTGCTGGGCGCGCGTGTCGAGAACTGGAATGCTTTGAATGGTTTCACGACTTTCGCACCCGGCAACGCAGCCAACACGGCTTACGCCTCGCGCAGCGAGAGTTTTGTGTCTCCCAAGGCGGCGCTGTCCTGGCAGTGGACGGCCTACACCACGCTCAAGGCTTCGACCGGCCGGGCGGTGCGCTTCCCGACCGTGGGCGAGCTCTACGGTGCAACCGCCACCGTCAACGCCCAGTACATCAATGACCCGAACCTGAAACCCGAGAAGTCCTGGACCAGTGAACTCAGCGCCGAAACAGACCTCGGCAAAGGGGTGTTGCGTTTCACGCTGTTCACCGAGAACACGCGCGATGCGCTGTATTCGCAGCTCACCTTTGATCCGGCGGCCAACAGCAACATCAGCCGGGTGCAAAACGTCGGACGCATCAAGACCCATGGCCTGGAAGTCGCCTTCAACGGCAGCGACCTGATGACCAAAGGCCTGGGCTTCAGCGGCAGCGTGACCTATGCGGACTCCCGCATCAAGGAAAACAGCGGCTTTGTGGCCGTCCCCGGTGACACCGTGGGCAAGTACCAGCCGCGCGTGCCGGTCTGGCGCGCCACGGGACTGGTCAGCTACCGCTTTGACACGTCGTGGACAGGGACGTTTGCCGCGCGTTACAGCGGCAAGCAGTTCTCCAGCCTGGACAACACCGACGTCAACGGTTTCGCCTACCAGGGCACCAGCAAGTATTTCGTCACTGATGTGCGCGTCCATTACAAGGTCAACAAGCAGTGGACGGCCGCCTTCGGCATCGACAATCTGAACAACTACCCATACTGGAACTTCCATCCCTACCCGCAGCGCACCTTCATGGCCGAGCTGAAGGTGGCACTGTGAAGCCGGCCCGCCCCCAACTGAACGAAAGTACGACCATGCATTTTTCATTTGCTATGAAATCAATAGCTGTTTGCGCACTACTGGCGGGGGCTACACCCGCTTTTTCTCACATTGTTCTGGAGAACAAAAGCGCGCCCGCTGGCAGCAGCTACAAGGCCCAGTTCCTGGTGAGCCATGGCTGCCAGGGCTCGGCCACCACGGGTGTGGCGGTGCAGATTCCGACCGGTTTCCTGGGCGCCAAGCCGTATCCCAAGGCCGGCTGGACCGTGACCACCCAGCGCGGCAAACTCGCCAGGCCGTATGACAGCCACGGCCGGCAGGTCACGGAAGACGTGACGCTGGTGAGCTGGACGGCAAGCGGCAAGGAGTCGGCATTGCCCGATACATTTATCGACGAGTTTGTGCTGCGCGGAAAATTGCCTGCACATGCCGGACCGCTCTGGTTCAAGGTGCTGCAGACCTGCGAAAGCGGCCGCAACGACTGGAGCGAGCTGCCCGCATCGGGCACGTCCACCCAGGGCCTGAAATCTCCGGCGGTGCTGCTGGAGGTCAAGCCAGCGGTCAGCACGCAGCATCACCACTGAACGTCAGCCGCCCCAACTTCTCTTACTGAAAGAACACATGAAACACACAATCCTCACCGTATGGCTGGCGCTGGCCAGCGCATTTGCTCAGGCTCAAACCCTGGAGGTCAAGGACGCCTGGGTGCGCACCGCCGTGCCTGGCCAGTCGGGCACCGGCGCCTTCATGGCCATCACCGCCAAAGACGGCGCGAAGCTGGTCGGTGCGTCCTCACCGGTGGCCGGTGTGGCCGAAGTCCACGAGATGAAGATGGAGGGCGATGTGATGCGCATGCGCGCCGTGCCCGCGCTGGACCTGCCGGCCGGAAAAACCGTGCAGCTCAAGCCCGGTGGTTACCACGTCATGCTGATGGAACTCAAGCAGGCCTTGCCCAAAGGCAGCACCGTGCCGCTGACCCTGACGTTCAGGGACGCCAGGGGGCAGGAGCGCAAGCTGGAGTTGAAGCTGCCGGTGGCCGCGACGGCGCCCGGCGCTGCCATGCCGGGCCACGCGGGTGGCCACAAACACTGACTATTTGACTTTGCCGCCCAGCCGGCGGTAGACCGTGGCGCGGCTGATGCCCAGCGCGCGCGCGGCTTTCATGACGTTGCCCTTGGCTTCGTTGACGGCTTTGCGGATCAGCGCCGTTTCCACATCTTTGAGCGGCAGCGCAGGCGCTGCAGCCCGGGCGCCAAGCCGGCCCGGTGCGGCCACCTGCCCGCGCAGCAGCGGCAGCGCGTGCAGGCGCAGGCCAGACCACAGCGGCACGTCGATGGCCTGGGGCTCGCCGAGGGTGCCGCTTTTTGCGGCGTCAAATAACATCTCGTACGGCATGGCGAACAGCTCACTGCCGTGCACCGCCGCCGGGTTGCCTGCCTGCAGCGCCGGCACCATTTGCCGCGCAGCCGGGTTGGCGCCGGTGACCCAGCCGTCCGGGTCCAGCCCAATCAGGCCGTCCATGTCGTCGCCCAGGTTGTGGCTGGACCAGTTCAGACGGATCAGCAAATCGTGCGGCCGGCTCTGGATCAGGGCGTTTTCAATGCTGCGCGCCGACTGCACCACCAGGTGCTTGAGCTCGGGCCGCTCCACTGTGTCCACGCCGGTCAGGTCCAGCATGCCGGCGCAGCGGCCGTCGGGGCCGAACAGCGGCGCACCGGCGCAGCTGTAAGCCGAGTTGGCGTTGAAAAAATGTTCACCGCGGTGCAGCCAGACCGGCTGCAGCTCGGTCAGCGCCGCACCGATGGCGGTGGTGCCCACGCTGTCCTCGGACAGGTCCACGCCGATGCGGGTGATCAGGTCGGCGCGGCGGTCGCGCCTGTCGATCACGCCATTGAAATCGACCACCACGCCCTGCGCATTGGTGAGGATGGCGAAGTAACGGGTGCTGGCAATCGCGGCACCGAGTTTTTCCAGCACCGGGCGTGCGGCCTGCACCAGCACATGGTTGGCTTCTTCGGTGCGGCGCAGGGCTTGCGGCGGCATGATGTCGAAGCTGACCTGCTGCTCCGGCCTCTGGCCCTTGACCAGGCAGCGCTGCCAGGAGCGCTCAATCCAGGAATCGGTCCACCCGCCGGACAGGCTGTTGCCCTCATGCAGCACGGCCTGGCGCGCCTGCGCGATTTGCTGCAGGCGTTGTTCGGAAGAAGGCGGGAGGACGGACAGCATGGGCGTGAAAAATCAAGTGGGGGCAGCCTACCAGACCTGAGGGAAGTGCGCTGGAGCGCCGGGCAGGGAATGCTCCATTTTGAGAATTTCAGAAGGCTTTGGCAAGCTCCTAGGGTTTAACCTAGGCGGGCAGGAGGTGGGCACTTCAACAATGACTTGGTCCGCAAGTAGCCAACACAAACAGCCATCAGGAGACAAGCCCATGCAAGTTCAGTTCAAAGTCAATGGCAAAGCCAAAAACGTCGATGCGCCGCCCAACACCTTCCTGGTTCAGGTGCTGCGCGAGCAGCTCAAGATGACCGGCACCCACGTCGGCTGCGACACCGCCCAGTGCGGCGCCTGCACCGTGCTGATGAACGGCCGCGCGGTCAAGTCCTGCAACATCCTGGCGGCACAGGCTGAAGGCGCTGACATCACCACCATCGAAGGCCTGGCGGCTGCCGACGGCACCATGCACCCGATGCAGGCAGCTTTCAAGGAATGCCACGGCCTGCAATGCGGCTTCTGCACCACCGGCATGGTGATGAGCGCGGTTGATCTGTGCAAGCACCACCCCAAGGCCAGCGAAGGCGAAATCCGCGAGCTGCTGGAAGGCAACATCTGCCGCTGCACCGGTTACCAGAACATCGTCAAGGCGGTGCAGCAGGGCGCTGCAGCCATGGCGGCCTGAGCCGCACCACTGACCACGTCTTCCGGCGCCGCCATCGGGCGAGCCGCTGCTAATTTGTTCTCTCCCTAATTTTCTGGAGTACACACATGGGTGCATCCGACTTCGTCAACCTGCCAAACATTGGCACCTCTGTCCGCCGCAAGGAGGACTACCGCTTTCTGACCGGCGGTGGGCAATACACCGACGACATCACGCTGGCCAACCAGAGTTACGCGGTGTTTGTGCGCTCGCCGCATGCGCACGCGACCATCAACAGCATCAGCACCGCCGCCGCCAAGGCTGCGCCCGGTGTGCTCGATGTGTTTGTTGGTGAAGACGTCGCCGCTGACAAGATCAACGGCCTGCCTTGCGGCTGGCTGATCACCTCTACCGACGGCAACCCGATGAAGGAGCCGCCGCACCCCATCCTGGCGCAGGGCAAGGTGCGTTATGTCGGCGACCACGTGGCCATGGTGGTGGCCGAGACGCTGGAGCAGGCCAAAAACGCTGCCGAACTCGTCGAGGTGGACTACGGCGTGCTGAGCGCCGTGGTGCGTGTCACCGATGCGGGCAAGGCCACGGCCTTGCATGAGGCCGCGCCTGACAACCATTGCTACAAATGGGCCATCGGCGACAAGGGCCAGGTCGATGCGGTGTTTGCCAATGCCGCGCACATCACCAAGCTGGACCTGACCAACAACCGCTTGATCCCGAACGCCATGGAGCCGCGCGCGGTGATTGGCTCCTACAGCCGGGCCACGGACGAATACGTGTTGTATGTCTCGAACCAGAACCCGCACGTCGAACGCCTGCTGTTGACGGCCTTTGTCATGGGCCTGCCCGAACACAAGGTGCGCGTGATTGCGCCCGACGTGGGCGGTGGCTTCGGCTCCAAGATCTATTTGTATGCCGAAGATGTGTGCCTGACCTGGGCCTCCAAAAAGCTCAACCGCAACATCAAGTGGACCTGCGATCGCAGCGAGGCATTTGTCAGCGATGCCCATGGCCGCGACCATTCCAGCCATGCCGAGATGGCCATGGACAAGGACGGCAAGTTCCTCGCGATGCGGGTGCACACCGACGCCAACATGGGCGCCTACCTGTCGACCTTTGCGCCGGCGGTGCCGACGATTTTGTACGCGACGCTGCTGGCTGGCCAGTACACCTGCCCGCAGATTTATGTGGAGGTCGATGCCTGGTTCACCAACACCGCACCGGTTGATGCCTACCGTGGCGCCGGCCGCCCCGAGGCCACCTATTTGCTGGAACGCCTGGTCTCGCGCTGTGGCTGGGAGCTGGGTCTGGCGCAGGACGAAATCCGCCGCCGCAACTTCGTCAAAGACTTCCCTTACCAGACACCTGTCGCCCTGCAGTACGACGTGGGCGACTTTTACGCACTGCTCAAACGCGGCAACGAGCTGGCCGAGGTGGCGGGTTTTGACAAGCGCAAAACCGCATCCGCCGCCAAGGGCCTGCTGCGCGGCATCGGTTACTCCTGCTACATCGAGGCCTGCGGCCTGGCGCCCAGCAACATTGCCGGTGCGCTCGGTGCGCGTGCCGGTTTGTTTGAATGCGGCGAGGTGCGCGTGCACCCGACCGGCAGCGTGACGGTGTTCACCGGCTCGCACAGCCACGGTCAGGGCCACGAGACCACGTTTGCGCAAGTGGTGGCGGCGCGCCTGGGCATTTCGGTCGATGCGGTGGACATCGTGCACGGCGACACCGGGCGTGTGCCTTTCGGCATGGGCACTTACGGCTCGCGCTCGATGTCCGTCGGCGGCACGGCCATCATGAAGGCGCTCGACAAGATTGAGACCAAGGCCAAGAAGATCGCGGCGCACCTGATGGAAGCCAGCGATGCCGACGTCGAGTTCGCCAACGGTGAGTTCACCATCAAGGGCACCGACAAAAAGGTGACCTTTGGCCAGGTGGCGCTGACGGCCTATGTGCCGCACAACTACCCGCTCGACAAGTTGGAGCCCGGCCTCAACGAAACCGCGTTTTACGACCCGACCAACTTCACCTTCCCGGCCGGCACCTATATCTGCGAGGTCGAGGTCGACCCTGCGACCGGTGTGGTGCGGGTGGACAGCTTCACCGCGGTGGACGACTTCGGCAACATCATCAATCCCATGATTGTGGAAGGCCAAGTGCATGGCGGGCTGGTGCAGGGCATTGGCCAGGCGCTGCTGGAGAACTGCGTTTACGACCCGGAGTCGGGGCAGTTGCTGACCGGCTCCTTCATGGACTACGCCATGCCACGCGCTGGTGACATGCCCAACTTCAAACTGGACACCCTGTGCACACCCTGCAGCCACAACCCCCTGGGCGCCAAGGGCTGCGGCGAGGCCGGTGCCATCGGCTCACCGCCGGCCGTCATCAACGCCGTGCTGGACGCGCTCAGGC
>JAZKIE010000017.1:0-8961 GCA_040385025.1 Pseudomonadota bacterium
CGACCGCGCCGAAGACGACGTCACGTTCAACATTTTTCTCACGCGAGATGGCATCCACCAACATCAACAGTTCGCGATTCATTTCACAAGCCTGCCTTTCCTTTTTATATCTCTGTTGCGGGCGGGCTTTTCGGCCGGCGCCCCTTGAAGTCAACCACAGGCGCAAGCCGCGCCTGCGCAATTTCGTCGAGCGTGAAACCCATCGCCTGCAGCGGCGCGGGAACCCTGTTCTTGCTCACCTTCACACCGGGTTTGACGGCGGGCTCTTCGCTCCACACAATCTGCCAACCCGTAGCCGCACGCTCCAGCGTGCCGCGAAATTTCTTGCGGCTGGCCGCTATGCCCGATCCGGCCGCAGCGACGGAGCCGATGGCCGCCTTCAGCGTGATGTCCACCAACTCGCCGGTGAACCGCACAAAATCCTTTTCACTGCGCAGCGGCCGGTCTATGCCCGGCGAGCTCACCTCAAGCCGGGAATAGGCCGCACCCTCCACTTCCAGCACAAACTGCAGCTGGCGCGTGACCTTTTCGCAGTCTTCCGCATTGATGAACTGTTCCGGCGTGCCTTCCACCTGGGGTTGGTCAATCGTCACACGCAGCAGGCCACCACTGGTACGCTCGATTTCCACCAGCTCGTAACCCAGTCCCGTGACGGTTTGCTCAATCGTGTCGTGTAAGGCCATTCAGTGCGAAAGCTAGCTTGCTCAGCGTCTCAAAAAAATCAGTTTGCAAAAACAAACGCCCAAAAAAAATGGGCGGTGAAAACCCGCCCAGTTGGTCGTGAAGCGCATATTCTACCCCGATGCGCCCGTCTGTGCAAGCAGTTTGCATGCCCGAAGCCGGTAAGGTCCACCAAGGCGGCCTGGCACGCAAGCGAAATGATTAATTTGCTTTAACTGCTTTGAACGGGAAAATTCGCCAAAACTGATTTTTGTTGTCAATCCTGTGCTGCCACCAGCACACGGGTGTAGGGATGTTCTGGCCGGTCCAGCACCTGGTCCACCGGGCCGGCTTCCAGCACCTCGCCGTCCTTCATGACCATCACCTGGTGCGCCATGGCGCGTATCACGTCCACGTCGTGGGTGATCAGCAAATAGCTCAGGCCGCGTTCGCGTTGCAGTTTTTGCAGCAGTTGCAGCACCTGCTTCTGGATCGTCACGTCGAGCGCGCTGGTCGGCTCGTCGAGCACCAGCAACTGCGGCTGCACGATCAGGGCTCTGGCAATCGCCAGCCGCTGGCGCTGCCCGCCTGAAAATTCGTGCGGGTAGCGCTGCAGCAGACCGGGAAACTGGGCCTCACCCATGCCAACGTCTGCCAGGGCCGCAAGCACCTGTTCGCGGCGGGCCGGCGGCAACAGGCCAGGCTCGTGCACCAGCAAACCTTCGCCAACGATCTCTTCAACCGTCATGCGCGGCGACAGCGAAGAAAACGGGTCCTGAAACACCACCTGCACCTGCCGGCGTATCGCCTTGTTGCCGGCGGCATCAGGGCCCCAGCGCCGGCCCATGGCTTCCAGCTCGCCGGTGTGCGGTATCAGCCCCAAGGCGGCCAGCGCCAGGGTGGACTTGCCGGAACCTGATTCGCCCACAATACCCAAGGTGCGGCCGGGCGGCACGCTGAAGTCGGCGCCCTTGACGGCGACAAACTCCCCCTTGCGGAACCAGCCGCGCAGGCCGGGAATCGGCACGGCGTAGCCCACACGCAGTCCGCTACCGCGCATCACCGGCGGCTCGGCGGATGCAGCGGTCTGCCCGACCACATCGCGCACCGGGCGGCTGTCGATCAACTTGCGGGTATAGGCGTGTTGCGGGTCGGCGAACACGCGCGCTACCGCGCCCTCTTCCACCAGGTGACCGTCTTCCATCACCGCCACCCGGTCGGCAAATTTGCGCACCAGGTTCAGGTCATGCGTGATCATCAACACCGCCATGCCGGTCTGGCGTTGCAGGTCGGACAGCAGCTCCAGGATCTGGATACGCAGCGTGACGTCGAGTGCTGTTGTCGGTTCGTCGGCCAGCAGCAGGCGTGGCCGGCAGGCCAGCGCCATCGCAATCATGGCGCGCTGGCGCTGTCCGCCCGACAACTGGTGCGGAAAGGACTGGGCACGCCGCGCGGGTTCGGGGATGCCGGTGGCGGCCAGCGCCTCGATGGCCGAGTCCCAGGCCTGGCGGTTGGACAGTCCCTGCTTGAGCTGCAACACCTCGGCGATCTGGTTGCCCACGGTGTAGAGCGGATTCAGCGCCGTCATCGGCTCCTGGAAAATCATCGCGATCTCGCGGCCACGGATGGCACGCAGTTCGCGCTCTGGAATCGATAGCAGATCAGGGGCGGGCGACGGGGGCTCGGCGCCGAAAAGCACGGCAGAGCCGGAAATATCGGCATTCAACACCAGCCGCAGCAGCGCCAGTGCCGTGACCGTCTTGCCGGAGCCGGACTCGCCCACCAGCGCCAACTTTTCGCCAGGGCGGATGTGAAAGTCCACCCCGTGGACCACCTCTTTGCCACCAAATGAAACGCGCAGGCCCTTGACGTCGAGCAGAGGTGGGGGTCCCGCCGCCGGGCCGTCCCAAGGCGGGACAGCCCCCTCGGGGGGCAGCGAACCACGCACAGCGGGGAGCGTGGGGGCCATCATTTATCGGCTTTCCGGGGGTCCAGCGCGTCACGCAAGGCGTCACCCATGAAGGTCAACAGCAGCAGCGTGATGACCAGCACAGCAAAGGTGGACAGTGAAATCCACCAGGCGTCGATATTGTTCTTGCCCTGGCTCAGCAACTCGCCCAGCGAGGGCGTACCGGGCGGCACACCCAGCCCCAGGAAGTCCAGCGAGGTCAGCGCCAGGATGGCGCCGCTCATGCGAAACGGCAAAAAGGTGATGACTGGTGTCATGCTGTTGGGCAGGATGTGGCGCCACATGATGCGGCCATTGCCCACACCCAGGGCGCGCGCTGCCTTGACGTACTCCATTTGCCGGTTGCGCAGGAATTCGGCGCGCACATACTGCGACAGGCCCATCCAGCCGAACAGCGACAACAGGATCAGCAGCAAGGCCACGCTGGGCGCGAAGATGGCGCTGAAAATAATCAAAAGGTACAACTCCGGCATCGAGTCCCAGATCTCGATGAAACGCTGAAATGCCAGATCGATTTTCCCGGCGAAGAAACCCTGAATGGCGCCGCTGATCACGCCAATCAACACACCAATGGCCGTGAGCGCCAGCGCAAACAGCACCGACAGGCGAAAGCCGTAAATCAGCTGTGCCAGCAGGTCCCGCCCCCTGTCATCCGTGCCCAGCAGGTTGTCGCGTGTGGGTTTTGACGGGTTGGGCTCTTTCGCAAAGTAATTCAGCGTTTTCGGACCATAGGGGTTGGGCGCGTAAATCGCCCAGTTGTCCCCTTTGGACAATTGCTCGCGAATAAAGGGGTCCAGAAAATCGGTGGGCGTTTCGAAGTCCCCGCCAAAGGTTTTTTCGGGATAAGTGGTGGCTATGGGGAAGTAAAACTGGCCCTTGAAACGCACCACCAGTGGCCTGTCATTGGAGACCACTTCGGCGAACAGGCTGACGAACAACATCAGGCTGAACAGCAGCAAGCTCCAGAAGCCGAGGCGGTTGCGCTTGAAGCGTTGCCAGGCCCGCCTGCCCGGAGAAAGGTGGACGACGTCTTTTGTCAGGCCACCGCGGATCGGGCTCTGCCCGTCCGCAGGTGGCGCCCCCTTGGGGGGGAGGCCGCCGGAGGCGGCTTCGGGGGGGCTAGTCAAATTTGACACGGGGGTCCACCAAAACATAGCCCAGGTCGCTGATCAGCTTTGTGATCAAGCCAATCAGCGTGAAGAGGTACAAGGTGCCGAGCACCACCGGATAGTCGCGCCGGATCACGCTTTCGTAGCTGAGCAGGCCCAGGCCATCCAGCGAAAACAGGGTTTCAATCAGCAGCGCGCCTGTGAAAAAAGCGCCCAGAAAAGCCGCCGGAAAACCGGCAATAACGGGCATCATGGCGTTGCGCAATACGTGCTTCCAGAGCACCTGCCGCTCGGACAATCCCTTGGCCCGAGCCGTCAGCACATACTGCTTGCGGATTTCTTCCAGGAAGGAGTTTTTGGTCAGCATGGTGGTCACGGCAAAGCTGCCCACCACCATGGCCGTGATCGGCATCGCGATGTGCCACAAATAGTCCACGATGCGCGCCCCCCAGCTGAGCTCTTCCCAGTTGCTGGAGGTGAGTCCGCGCAGGGGAAACCACTGCAGTTGGCCGCCAAACACCACCAGCAAGGCCACGCCCAGCACAAAGCCGGGAATGGCATAACCAACCAGCACCAGCAGCGTGGTGATGAGGTCAAACCGCGAGCCGGCCCGCACCGCCTTGGCCACACCCAGCGGCACGGCGATCAGGTAGCTGATGAAAAAAGTCCACAAACCCAGGCTGATGGACACCGGGAGTTTTTCCAGGATGAGTTGCCACACATCCTTGTTCTGGAAAAAGCTCTTGCCCAGATCGAAACGCGCGTACTGGCCCAGCATCTGCCAGAAGCGCTCGTGCGCAGGCTTGTCAAAGCCATACAGCGCCTTGATCTGCTCCAGCTTTTTGCTGTCCACGCCCTGCGCGCCGCGGTAGCTCAGGCCGCCGCCTTCAGTGGATCCACCTGCGCCAGCTTTGGCCTCGGCCATGTACTGCTCTACCGGCCCGCCGGGCACAAACTGCGTGACGATGAAAGTCACCAGCAGCACGCCCAGCAAGGTCGGGATCATCAGCAGCAGGCGTTTGAGGATGTAGCTGGCCACTATTTCTTGCTCCACCAGGTGTCGATGGCCCAGGTCTCGCTTTGCGCGTAGGGCGGGCTCACCGGCGGCAGGGCCAGCCGCCAGGCGTTGTAGGCCATGCGGTGGGTGCCCGCTGTCCACTGCGGAATCAGGTAGTGGCTGTGCGCGATGATGCGCTCCAGCGCGCGGCAGGCGGGCACCAGTTCAGCCTTGGTTTTGGCGCCTGTCATGCGCGACACCATGTCGTCCACCGCCGGGTTTTTGACGCCTGCATGGTTGCCAGAGTCCTCAATGTCGGCGGCCTTGCTGCCAAACAGGTCTGCAAACTCCTGACCGGGGGTGTGTGTGCCCTGGTAGGCCAGGGAGGTGATCTCGAAGTCAAATTTTTGCAGGCGCTGTTGGTACAGGGCAAAGTCCACCTGCCGGAACTTCAGCTGCACGCCCAGTTTTTCGAGGTTGCGCATCCAGGGGCTGATGGTGCGGGCCCCGCCTTCGTTGCTGTCCATGTATTCGATGGTGAAGGCCTCGCCTTTGGCGTTGCGCAGCACGCCGCCCTGCACCTCCCACCCGGCTTGCCGGAGCAGCTCGCGTGCCTTGCGCAGGTTGCCACGCAGCGAGAAATCGCCATCGGTGCGCGGCGGCACGTACATGGTGCCGAACACGGCCTCGGGCACCTTGCCGCGCCAGGGCTCCAGCAAGGCCAGTTCCTCAGGTCCGGGTGAGCCCGAGGCCTGGCAATCGGTATTGCCAAACAGCCCTGCCACGCGCTGGTAGGAGTTGTAGAACATCTGCCGGTTCATCCACTCGTAGTCGATGGCCAGACCCAGCGCTTCCCGCACCCGCACGTCCTTGAGCTTGTCCTTGCGGGTGTTGAGTACATAACTCTGAAAACCCGACGGCAGCTTGTGTTTGAACTCCCCCTTGACCAGCTCGCCGGTGTCAAAACGCTTGCCGGTGACGCGCCTGGCCCAGTCCCCTGCCGAAAAAAAGCGCATCAGGTCGAACTCGCCGGCCTTCAGGGCCTCCAGCCGCGCCGTGTTGTCCTTGTAGATCTTGACGGTGATGCGTTCGAAATTGGCGGTGCCACGGCGCACGTTGAGTTCACGCGCCCAGTAGGCCGGATCGCGCACGTAAGTGATGTCCTTGCCAAAACGCACCGGGCCTATTTTGTAAGCGCCGCTGCCAATGGGAATATCCATCACCACCTGGTCAAAACGCTTGGGCTTGCCATTTTCCATGCCCCATTTGCGGCTGAAGACCGGCAGGCCGCCGACAGTCAGGGGAATCTCGCGGTTCAGGCGCTTGAAGCGGTAACGCACAGTGCGCTCGTCCACCACGTCCAGCCCGGCCACGTCCTCCAGCGCCGTCTTGTAGGCCGGCGAGGTATGGGGTCCCATCAAGGTGTCATAGCTGTGCTTCACGTCGGCGGCCAGCACCGGATCGCCGTTGTGAAAACGCGCCTCCTTGCGCAGCCGGAAGGTGGCCGACAGGCCGTCGCTTGCGACCTCCACGTCCTCGGCCAGCAGCCCGTAGCCGGCGCCGGTTTCATCCAGCGCGCCAGCCAGCAGGCTGTCGAACATCAGGCCCGAAAGGTAGGCCGGGGCCGAGCCCTTGATGGTGAAGGGGTTGTATTTGTCGAAGGTGGATACGCGCAGATTGGAGACCAGCCGCAGCTCGCCGCCCTTGGGTGCGGCTGGATTCACATAGGCAAAATTCGCAAATCCGGGCGGATACTTCAGGTCGCCCCACAGCGCATAACCATGCGCGGCCCAGCACGGCGCGGCCACCAGGGCGACCCACACCGGGAACAGCGACCGCATGAAAATCCTCATGCGACAATTCTGCCCTACTTAAGCTGGCAGCAAACGCGCCCTCAAGGGCATGGCAGTACTGACCGGTTCACACGCACAGACAGGAGCACACCATGGGTTTTCTCAGCGGCAAAAAATTATTGATCACGGGCGTATTGTCGAATCGTTCGATTGCCTACGGCATCGCCAAGGCCTGCCACGCCCAGGGCGCGGAACTGGCTTTCAGCTATGTCGGCGAGCGTTTCAAGGAGCGCATCACCGAGTTCGCGGCGGATTTTGATTCAAAGCTTATTTTTGACTGCGACGTGGGCAGCGACGAGCAGATCGACAAGATGTTTGCCGACCTGTCGCAGACCTGGCCGACCTTCGACGGCTTTGTGCACAGCATCGGGTTCGCACCGCGCGAAGCGATTGCAGGCGACTTCCTCGACGGCCTGAGCCGCGAGAGCTTTCGCATCGCGCACGACATCAGCGCGTACAGCTTCCCGGCCATGGCCAAGGCCGCCTTGCCCCTGCTCAACCCGAAGTCGGCGCTGCTGACCCTGAGCTACCTGGGTGCGCTGCGCGTGCTGCCCAACTACAACACCATGGGCCTGGCGAAAGCCTCCCTGGAAGCCAGCGTGCGTTACCTGGCCGAGTCTCTGGGCAGCAAGGGCACGGGCATGCGGGTCAACGGCATCAGCGCCGGCCCGATCAAGACCCTGGCCGCCAGCGGCATCAAGGACTTCGGCAAGATGCTCAAGGCCACGGCGGCGGCCCCGCTCCGCCGCAACGTGACGATTGAAGATGTCGGCAACGTTGCCGCCTTTTTGCTGAGCGACCTGGCGGGCGGCGTCAGCGCCGAGATCACCTATGTGGACGGCGGTTTCAGCCAGGTGGTGGGCGGTATTGGCGATCCGGCTGAAGCCGGCTGAGCGCCTTGCCAGCCTGGCGGGGCTAGAGGCCAACGAGTCTTATAAAACAGGGGCTCTGGAACGCTGCGTGGCTGACAGACCGTCGCTCAGGCCGCAGCTTGTGCATGAAATCGGCCTCCAGCCCATGATTCACGAGCGTGAGCAGCTCCTGAAATCATAGCAAATTCAAGCGTCCGGAATCAATCCCGACGCCAGTATTCATAAGTCCAGGCGGTTTCAAACCCCGCCCGCCGGTACAGCGACTGCGCCGCCGTGTTGCCCACTTCCACCTGCAAAAAGCAGCGCTCCATGCCGCGCGCCGTGGCTGCGTCGGCCAGCGCGGCGAGGATGCGCCCGGCCATGCCACGGCCGCGCCAGGCTGGCGCTGTGCGCATGCCGTGCACGCTGACCCAGCCATGGGAAAAAGCCGCCGCGCCCGCCGCCACGGTGTGGCCGCCTTCGCGCACGCTGGCATAGAGTGAGCCCGGCGCGCGGCTGAGCGCCGCAACACGGCTGGCTCCGTCCACCGGATCAACACCCTCCCCCAGAAACAAGGCCGCCCAGGCCGCATCCGGTGCTGTGGCGATATCCGCCGGTCGGAGTATGGAAGCCGCGCGCATGGCGCTCACGCTGCCCAGTTGCACCCGCGTGGGGCTTTGGGCGCGGTAGCCTCGCAAGCTCAGTTCGCTGCGCAGACCCTCAAAACACACCAGCGCCGGCAAGCGAAAAAGCGGGGCAAGACCATGCGCAGCGTATCGCGCCTCAATCTTGCCGACCATCGCCTCATCACAGGCCGTGTGTTGCAGGGGGACAGCGCTTTTGGCGCGGTTCACGCTGCCGCGATCGAAAGCCAGCAGCCAGCCGTCCAGTGCTTCCACAGACGCAGGCGACACGGCCGAGGCGGTTGCCCGCTCTATGCCCTCTACATCAAAGCCCGGCATGGCAGACAGGCCGCCGGAGGCGCTCACTCTTTCACGCAGTCGGCGTAATAGTGTTTTTTGCCGCTTTCGTCTTCCATTTCAACCAGCCCGTGGATGTCGGTCTCGAAGCCCGGACACTGGGCGTTGAACTCGCGCGAGAACTTCAGGTAGTCGACGATCTTCTTGTTGAAGACCTCGCCGGGAATCAAAAGCGGAATGCCCGGCGGGTACGGCGTCACCAGCCCGACCGTGATCCGGCCTTCGAGCTTGTCGATCTCGACGCGTTCGGTCTTGTGCAGCGCAATGTGCGCGTAGGCGTCGCTGGGCTTCATGGCCGGCGTCAGGTCGCTCAGGTACATGTCGGTGGTCAGGCGCGCAATGTCGTACTTGGCATACAGGTTGTGGATGTGGTGGCACAGGTCGGCCAGGCCCATCTTCTCGTAGCGCGGAAACTTCTGGCAAAACTCCGGCAGGATGCGCCACATGGGCTGGTTCTTGGCATAGTCGTCCTTGAACTGCTGCAGCGCAGTCAACATGCTGTTCCAGCGGCCCTTGGTGATGCCGATGGTGAACATGATGAA
>JAZKIE010000018.1:0-2089 GCA_040385025.1 Pseudomonadota bacterium
GACCATCGACCTGTACCAGATCCACTGGCCGGCGCGCAACGTGCCGGCTTTCGGTCTGGTTTATTTCGATCCGGCCAAGGACAAACCGGTCAGCAGCATCCAGCAGCAGCTTGAGGCCTTGAGCGGCCTGGTCAAGGCCGGCAAGGTGCGCGCCATCGGCCTGTCCAACGAAACGCCTTACGGTGTGCACGAGTTTGTACGCCTGGCAGACCAGCATGGCTTGGCGAAAATCGCGACAGTGCAAAACCCGTTTTGCCTGGTCAACCGGACGGTGGAAAACGGTCTGGACGAAAGCATGCACCGGCTCGGCGTGTCGCTGCTGGCTTATTCGCCGCTGGCCTTTGGGCTGCTGACCGGCAAATACGACAGCAGCGGTACCAGCGGTCCGGATGCACCGGCCGAAGGCCGCATCGCCAAATACGAAACAGTGCGCAAGCAGCGCTGGGGCCGGCCCGAGGCCCTGGCCGCCGCGCGCCGCTACAACGCCCTGGCGCGTGAGCATGGCTTGAGCCCCACGCAGATGGCGCTGGCCTTTTGTTATGGCAAATGGCAGGTCGCCAGCACCATCATCGGCGTGACTTCGGTGGCCCAGCTTGACGACAACCTGGATGCCTGGGGCACCACGCTGTCGCCCGAACTGCTGGCCGCCATCGACGCAATCCGCTGGGACGCGCGGGACCCCGCGCTTTAAATGGTTCTCCCCCGAAGCGCCTTTGGCGCTGCCCCCCAGGGGGCGCCACCTGCGGCCCGGCAAAGCCGGTTCCGCGGCGGCCTGCGCGCGGAGTTTTGCCGGTGAGCAAAAAGGACCACGTCAGCGAAACTCCGGCCACACAAATGCTCAAGGCGAGCAAGGTGGCTTTCACCGAGCATCCTTACGAGTACCTGGAGCATGGCGGCGCGCAGCACAGCGCCCAGGTGCTGGGCTTTGATCCCTTTACCGTGGTCAAGACCCTCGTCATGCAGGACCAGGACGCCAAACCGCTGCTGGTGCTGATGCACGGCAACCGCAAGGTCTCCACAAAAAACCTGGCGCGGCAGATAGCCGCCAAATCGGTAGCCCCCTGCAAGCGCGAGGTCGCGAATCGGCACAGCGGTTACCTGGTCGGCGGCACCTCACCCTTCGGCACGCGCAAGCCCATGCCGGTGTACATCGAGGAAAGTATCCTGGCGCTGCCCCGGATTGCCATCAACGGCGGCCGGCGTGGTTACCTCGTGGGGCTGGACCCGCAGGTGTGTGTCACGCTGCTCGGTGCAAAATCCGTCAACTGCGCGCTCGAAGACTGACGCCATAACAAATAGCTGGAGAACCCCATGGACTACCTTTATTCCGCCCTCGCCGTGCTGGCGGCCTACCTGATGGGCTCGCTGTCGTTTGCGGTCATTGTCAGCAAGCTGATGGGCCTGAACGATCCGCGCAGCTACGGCAGCAAGAATCCGGGCGCGACCAATGTGCTGCGTTCGGGCAACAAGGCCGCCGCCGTCGCCACCTTGCTGCTGGACGGCCTCAAGGGCTGGCTGCCGATGGCGCTGGTGACATGGTTCGGCAGGGACTACGGCATGCGCGAAGGCACGCTGGCGGCCGTCGGCCTGGCCGCCTTCATCGGTCACCTTTACCCGGTGTTTTTCAAGTTCGAGGGCGGCAAGGGTGTGGCCACCGCAGCGGGCGTGTTGTTTGGTGTGCACTGGGTGCTGGGGCTGGCCACACTGGCGACCTGGGTGATCGTCGCCTTCTTTTCGCGCTACTCGTCGCTCGCCTCGCTGGCCTGCGCGCTGTTTGCGCCCTGGTACTACCTGGTCGGCGACCGTGGCTTCTGGCACGTGGACAAAACCATGACGCTGGCGATCTTTGTGATGAGTGCTTTTCTGGCTTACCGGCACCGCGAAAACATCAACAAGCTGCTCAGGGGCGAGGAGTCCAAACTGGGCAGCAAGGCCAAGCGCTGAACCGGGGCGCGGAAGCGCTGAATAAGCCCTTGCGGGGGCTTGTTCAGCACCTCCCTAGTAACGCCTGACCAGAATCATCTGCTCGTTCTCGCGCAGCATCTGAAAGCGTGTCAGAAAGCTGTTGCCCAGCAGCATGAAGGGCATG
>JAZKIE010000019.1:0-2909 GCA_040385025.1 Pseudomonadota bacterium
CACCCTTTTTCCCATTTCTGTCAGTAGCTTTAAAAACCGTCCAACAAGGAGACAAAACCATGACTTTCCGCCGCCACCTCATTGCCGCCGCCGCGCTGGCTTCCTTCGCATTTGCCCTGCCCATGGCCGCGCAGGCGCAAATCGTTCTCAAGGCATCCGACACGCACCCGGCGGGTTACCCGACGGTGGTCGCCGTCGAGAACATGGGCAAGAAGCTCGAAGCCCAGTCCAATGGCCGCATCAAGATGCAGATGTTCCCCGGCGCCGTACTCGGTCAGGAAAAAGAAACCGTTGAGCAGACCCAGATCGGCGCGCTGCAGATCAACCGCATTTCGCTGGGCGTGATCGGCCCCATCGTGCCGGAAGTCGACGTGTTCAACATGCCCTTCGTGTTCCGCGACATCGCGCACATGCGCAAGGTCATCGACGGCCCGATTGGCGACGAATTGCTGGGCAAGGTCACGGCCAGCCCGGCTCGTCTGGTTGCCCTGGGCTGGATGGACGGCGGCGCGCGTAGCCTGTACACCAAGAAGCTGGTCAAAACCCCGGCTGACCTCAAGGGCGTCAAGGTTCGCATGATGGGCAACCCGCTGTTTGTCGACACCATGAATGCCATGGGTGGCAACGGCATTTCCATGGCCTACGGTGAAGTGTTCAGCGCACTGCAGACCGGCGTGATCGACGGTGCGGAAAACAACCCGCCCAGCATGTTCACTTCCAACCATTACACCGCTGGCGCCAAGTATTACGCGCAAACCAACCACCTGATCATTCCCGAACTGCTGGTGATGTCCAAGGTGGCGTGGGACAAACTCACGCCGGCCGACCAGGCCCTGGTCAAGAAACTCGGCCGTGAGGCACAACTGGACCAGCGCGTCTTGTGGGACAAGAGCGTGGAAGACTATTCGGCCAAGCTCAAGGCCGCCGGCGTTGAATTTGTAGCGGTGGACCAGAAGCTCTTCTTTGACGCCACGGCTCCCGTGCGCGCCAAGTACGGCGTCAAATCCGCCGATCTGATGAAGCGCATCGACGCGACCAAGTAAACATCGCTCCCGGGCCAAGGCGCGCTGCCGACGCAGCGCCCTTGGCCATCCTGCCGTATTGCGGAACTCCCATGAAACACCACACCCTGCGCTTCAACGACTGGCTGTACCTCGCGTGCATCTGGATCTCGGGCCTGTCAATCTTTGTCATGACGCTGATCATTCCCTGGGGCATCTTCACGCGTTACGTGCTGGGCACCGGATCACAGTGGCCCGAACCCATTGCAATTTTGTTGATGGTGATCTTCACCTTCTTCGGCGCAGCGGCGGGCTACCGGGCCAACGCGCACATTTCCGTTGCCATGGTCACCGACCGCATGCCTGAACAATTCCGCAGCGTTGTTGCCTGGCTCATGGACATCCTGATGGCGGTTGTGTCCGTCTTCATGGCCTATTACGGTGCCAAGCTGTGCATCCAGACCTGGGGCCAGAACATCGGCGAAATCCCGTGGATGCCGGTGGGCGCCACTTACCTTCCGGTGCCGCTGGGCGGCGCCATCACGCTCATCTTCGTGCTTGAACGCATGGCGCTGGGCCACCAGGGCGGCCGCGAAGTGGTCACCTATGACCACGAAAAAATTGAAGGCGGGGCCCTCTGATGGATGCGTTTGTACTGCTGGGGTCTTTCCTCCTGCTCATGATTCTTGGCCTGCCGGTGGCTTACGCCCTGGGCCTTTCCGCACTGATAGGCGCCTGGTGGATAGACATCCCGCTGGACGCGGTGATGATCGCCATCGCCAGCGGCGTCAACAAGTTCTCCCTGCTGGCCATTCCCTTTTTCGTGCTGGCCGGCGCCATCATGGCCGAGGGCGGCATGTCACGGCGGCTGGTGGCTTTTGCCAGTGTGCTGGTGGGTTTTGTGCGGGGCGGCCTGTCACTGGTCAACATCCTGGCTTCCACATTCTTCGGCGCCATTTCGGGTTCGTCGATGGCCGACACCGCCTCGATCGGCTCGGTGCTGATTCCTGAGATGGAGAAAAAGGGCTACCCGCGCGACTTCGCCACGGCGGTGACGGTCAGCGGCTCGGTGCAGGCCATCCTGATCCCGCCCAGCCACAACGCGGTGATCTATTCACTGGCTGCCGGCGGTGGCGTGTCGATCGCGGCACTTTTCCTCGCGGGCGTGTTGCCCGGCCTGCTGCTGGGCCTGACGCTGGCCATCATGTGCCTGTTTATTGCAAAGAAGCGCAACTTCCCCAAAGGTGAAGTAATCCCCATGCGGCAGGCGCTGAAGATCTGCGTCGACGCGCTGTGGGGCCTGATGACCATGGTCATCATCCTGGGCGGCATTCTGTCGGGCATCTTCACCGCCACCGAGTCGGCGGCGATTGCGGTGATCTGGGCCTTCTTCGTGACCATGTGCATCTACCGCGACTACAAGTGGCGCGAGTTGCCCAAGCTGGTGCACCGCACAGTGAAGACTCTGTGCATCGTGATGATCCTCATTGGCTTTGCGGCGAGCTTCGGTTACATCATGACCCTGATGCAGATTCCGCAGCAGATTACCGGCATGTTCACCAGCGTCTCCTCCGACAAGTATGTGGTGCTGCTGATGATCAACGTGCTGTTGCTGATCCTGGGCACCTTGATGGACATGGCGCCGCTGATTCTGATCATGACGCCTATCCTGCTGCCGGTGGTGACTCAGCTCGGCGTGGACCCGGTGCATTTCGGCATGATCATGATGGTCAACCTCGGCATGGGCCTGATCACGCCGCCAGTCGGCGGGGTGCTGTTTGTCGGCGCGGCGGTGGCCAAACTTCCGATCGAAAAGGTGGTGCGGGCCCTGTACCCCTTCTTTGGCGCACTGCTGTTTGTGTTGTTCCTGGTCACCTATGTGCCCGCGCTGTCGCTGTGGCTGCCCAA
>JAZKIE010000020.1:0-1780 GCA_040385025.1 Pseudomonadota bacterium
GCCTGACCGACCGAGTTGGTGTTGTGGTGCGAGCCGCCTTCGACCAGCACAAACAGCTTGGGCTGGGCCGCCGCTTCGTAGAGCTTGCGGCCCAGGTCGGGCAGGATCAGGCGGTCTTCGCCGCCGTGCACCACCAGCAGCGGCGAGCCTATCTTGCCGACCTTGCGGGCGGCCTCGAAACGCTGGGTGATCAGCAGCGAGACCGGCACCCAGCCCCATTTGGACGTGCTGACCACGTCGGCAATCGAGGTGAAGGTGCCTTCGACAATCGTGCCGCTTTCATCGCCGACCTCGGTGGCCAGGTGGATGGCGATGGGCCCGCCCAGCGAGTGGCCGAACACATAACGCGGCCGGTCCGGGTATTTTTGCGCCAGCCAGTCCCAGGCGGCACGGGCGTCCTGGTAGGCGCTTTCTTCGGAGGGCAGGGCCTGTGTGCTTTTGCCGAAGCCCCGGTAGTCCACGCCCAGCACTGAAAACCCGAGCTCCTGCATGCGGCGCATGCGCGGCGCCGAGCCGGTCACGTTGAAACGCGCGCCGTGCAGGTAGAGCAGGATGGGGGCTTTGGGCTGGTCGGCGGGCAACCACAGGCCGTGTAGTTTTGCTGCTTCGGGACGGTCTGCGGTCGCGGGAAGTGTGATCCAGACATCGTCCATGCCTTCGGCCGCCGCCAGGCCGCCGCTCCAGGTCCGGTCGCTGGGCTGGAAGATCCAGGCGCGCTGGCGTTCGTCGAGGGTGCTGCAGCCGGCAAGGACGGCAATACCGAGGGCCAGGGCGAGGGAGGCGAAGAGAGTCCAGCGTTTCATGTGGATGACTGAGCCGTGTGAGGGGAGAAAGTTCAGCTTGTCAGCAATTGTTGCGATGCCATGGCCGGTTTTGCGTGTCGGCTTTGTGAAGTAGTGAAAAGCCGGCGTGCTTTTGAATGCACGCATTTCCCGTACCAGACCAGGGCCAGGACCTCTTAGCGGCCGCGCAAAAACAAGCTGTCCAGTTCCCGGATCGTGACCTGGCGCCAGGTCGGCCGGCCGTGGTTGCACTGGTCGGAGCGCTCGGTGGCTTCCATCTGGCGCAGCAGGCCGTTCATCTCGTCGAGGGTGAGTTTGCGGTTGGCGCGCACGGCGCCGTGGCAGGCCATGGTCGATAACAACTCGTTTTGCGCGCGCTGGATCACGGTGCTGGCCTCGTGCTGGGCCAGTTCGGCCAGGACGCTGCGCGCCAACTCCACCGCGTCGCCCTGCGCGAGGCTGGTCGGCACGGCGCGCACCGCCAGGGTGCGTGGCGAAAACGGGGCGATCTCCAGGCCCAGCGCCTTCAGCGTTTGGTCGCTGGCCTCGGCGGTCGCAACTTCTTGCGGCGTGGCGGCAAAAGTGGCGGGAATCAGCAGCGGCTGGCTGGCGATGCTAGCGCTGGCATCGAGCTGGTTTTTCAGCCGCTCGTAGACGATGCGCTCGTGCGCGGCGTGCATGTCGACGATCACCAGGCCCTGGGTGTTTTCTGCCAGCACATAAATGCCCTGCAACTGGGCGATGGCGCGGCCCAGCGGCCAGTCGCCGGGGGGCAGGTCGGTGTTGTTCGAGTCTGTGGGCGAAGCCTCTGCCGGGCGAAACCCTGGGGCAGGCTGCGGGCGAACGCTGGTCGGGGTTGCAGAAGGCCACATCGCCTCGAAGTCAGACACCCGTGCATCCTGCCTGTAGGCCTGAGGCGCTCCGAAATTGATAGCTGGTTGCGCCCATGCGGCATGGGCTGGAGGCCGATTTGACTCAAGACTTCCGGCCACGATGCC
>JAZKIE010000021.1:0-2885 GCA_040385025.1 Pseudomonadota bacterium
ACGGTCAAAGGGGGAGCAGCATGAGCCGCATCGCCGCCGTTTTTGAAGCGCTCAAAACGCAAAACCGCAAAGCCCTGATTCCCTACGTCACAGCCGGTTTCCCCTACGCAGACATCACGCCAGAACTGATGCACGGCATGGTCGCCGGCGGCGCCGACGTGATCGAACTCGGTGTGCCTTTTTCCGACCCCAGCGCCGATGGCCCGGTGATCCAGAAGGCCGGCGACAAAGCGCTGGCCATGGGCATAGGCCTGGTGCAGGTGCTGGCGATGGTGCAGCAGTTCAGGCAGAAGGACAGCCAGACGCCGGTGGTGCTGATGGGTTATGCCAACCCGATCGAAGCCTACGACCTCAAGCGCGGCAAGGACAGCTTTGTGCGCGATGCGTCGGCAGCCGGCGTGGACGGCGTGCTGGTGGTGGACTACCCGCCCGAAGAATGCGAGGCGTTCGCGGCCACCCTGCGCGCGCACCAGATGGACCTGATCTTTTTGCTGGCGCCGACCTCCACCGCCGCACGCATGGCGCAGGTGGCCCAGGTCGCCAGCGGTTATGTGTATTACGTTTCGCTCAAGGGTGTGACCGGTTCCGGCGCGCTGGACCTGGGCGCGGTCGAAGCCATGCTGCCTCGCATCCGCGAGCACGTCAGCGTACCGGTTGGCGTGGGCTTTGGCATCCGCGATGCAGCCACAGCCACCGCCATCAGCCGCGTGGCTGACGCCGTCGTTATAGGCACCCGCATCATCCAGTTGCTGGACGAGCAGCCGCGCGAAAAGGCCGCCGCCGTGGTGCGCGATTTTCTGGCCGGCATACGCCAGGCGCTGGATGAATCGACAGCCCCGGCGAAGCGCGCATAATCCCCCTTCTTTCCGGTTTTCCCCCTCAAGGACTGACCCATGTCTTGGCTAGAAAAACTCCTCCCTCCCAAAATCACCCCCACCGACCCGACCGAGCGCCGCAGTGTGCCCGAGGGCCTGTGGGTCAAGTGCCCGAGCTGCGAGGCCGTGCTCTACAAGACCGACCTGGAAAAAAACCAGAGCGTCTGCCCCCAGTGCAGCCACCACCACCGCATGGACGCACGCGCCCGGCTCGACGCCTTCCTGGACCCGGAAGGCCGTTATGAAATCGGCCAGGAAGTGCTGCCGATTGACCCGCTCAAGTTCAAGGACAGCCGCAAATACCCCGAACGCCTGAAAGAAGCGCTGGAAAACACCGGCGAGACCGATGCCCTGATCGTCATGGGCGGCGCGGTGCACAGCATCGGTGTCGTCGTGGCCTGCTTCGAGTTCGACTTCATGGGCGGCAGCATGGGCAGCGTGGTTGGCGAGCGTTTTGTGCGCGGCGTGCATGCCGCGATCGAGCAAAAAGTGCCGTTTATCTGCTTTACCGCCACCGGCGGCGCGCGCATGCAGGAAGGCCTGCTGAGCCTGATGCAGATGGCCAAGACCAATGCCTCGCTGACGCGCCTGGCCAAAAAAGGCCTGCCCTACATCAGCGTATTGACCGACCCGACCATGGGTGGCGTCAGCGCAGGCTTCGCATTTGTCGGCGATATCGTGATTGCCGAGCCGAAAGCGCTGATCGGTTTTGCCGGCCCGCGCGTGATCGAGTCGACCGTGCGTGTGACCCTACCCGAGGGCTTTCAGCGCGCCGAGTTCCTGCAGACCAAGGGCGCGGTGGACTTCATCTGCGACCGGCGTGAACTGCGCAAAACCGTGGCCAATTCCCTGGCCATGCTGTTGCGCCAGCCGGCCGACGCGGTCCTCTGATCCGGCGCCCTGTGCGCCTGGATTTGCTATAAAAAACAGAGCTGCTTGCGCAATCCAGCCGTGGGCTAGAGCCCTATTTTCCTCTTGATAAGCTGCGCAATGCCTTGCGGGGCGCTGGAAAGCACCCGTTCGGGCCAGCGGTCTTCGGGAAGGCGCACCAGCCATAAGCCGAGCAAGGGAAAACAGGATCGTGGGAAGATAGGGGTAGCCATCCATTTTTCGTGAATTTCGCGCACTGAACCGATGTCCGAAGCCCTGACCCTTTTCTCGCTGCCGCTGTTTCCCCTCGGGACGGTGCTCTACCCCGGCGGCCTGCTGCCTTTGCGGATTTTTGAGGTGCGTTACCTCGACATGATCAGCAAGTGCCACAAGACCGGCGCGCCCTTCGGCGTGGTGGCGCTGACCCAGGGCTCGGAAGTGCGCAAACCCGGCGACGGACCCAGCGGTGACGGTTTTGCCAACGAAGCGTTTCACACGGTGGGCACGCTGGCCACCATCACCAGTTATTCGGTGCCGCAACCGGGCCTGATGGTGATACGCTGCAGCGGCGCCCAGCGCTTTGAAATTTCCAGCCACGAAAAACTCAAACACGGCTTGTGGATTGCCGATGTGACACGCCTGGACGACGACCAGGTGGTCCAGGTCCCGGACGACCTGCGCGGCGCGGCCAACGCGCTCGGCAAACTCATCAAAAGCCTGCAGGAGCGCGACATCCCGGCAGACCAGATGCCGCTGGAGCCGCCCTATCGGCTCGACGACTGCGGCTGGGTCGCCAACCGCTGGTGCGAGTTGCTGCCCATGCCGGTCGAACTCAAGCAGCGGCTGATGGAGCTGGACAACCCGCTGGTGCGGCTGGAACTGGTCAGCGACATCCTCGAAAAAACCGGCATCGCGATGTAACGTGTTACCGCCCGAAGCGCGGGCGGCAACGCAGCCTAAAATCAGGGGTTTGGCACTTGGCCCGGTCCCGCCGGCCTGCCCTCTTTCCCCGAGAACTTTTTCCATGTCCAACACGCCCCCCAGCCCCGCAGCCGCTCCCGCGCACGACGAAAACCAGCTCATGGCCGAGCGCCGCGACAAGCTGCGCCTCATGCGCCAGCACCAGGCCGAGGGCCAGGG
>JAZKIE010000022.1:0-4276 GCA_040385025.1 Pseudomonadota bacterium
GTGGTGCCGGCGTCGAAGAAGATGGTGTCGTCCTTGTTCTTCAGCGCCTCGTCGAGGTCGGTGCCCCAGCGTTCGATGTTCCAGGCCTTGGCCAGGGCTTCCATCTTCTCGGCATTGCGGCCGATCAGGATCGGGTCAGGCATCACCTTGTCGCCGTTGGAGAGCGTGACGCCGCCCTGTTTGCGGATCGCGACGATGGAGCGGATCAGATGCTGGTTCATGCCCATGCGTCCGGTGACGCCGTGCATGATGAGTCCTAGTCGTTGGGTGGCCATGGGAATCCTTGTGGTGGTTGGCGATGCGGCAGCTTCACTCTGACCCGGCAAAGGCCAGAGCTTGGCTGCAGGCGGGGGTGAGCCGCCAGGAAAAATTACTGAGTAGGTTGCAGGCCGGCGGCCTTGACCAGCACGGCGTTGCTCTTGATCTCGTCCTTGATGTAGGCGTCGAACTGCTCTGGCTTCAATGTCCAGGCGTCGGCTCCGAGCGTGGCGAAACGCTCCTTGACTTCAGGCGTGTTCAGCGCCTTGACCACTTCGTCGTTCAAACGGTTGACGATGTCGCGTGGTGTCTTGGCCGGGGCCATCATGCCGATCCAGAAGTTGAACTCGGAGCCGGGCACGCCGGCTTCGGCGGTGGTAGGCACCTGGGGCAGGGCGCTGGCGCGTTTGGGCGAGCCGACGGCGAGGGCCACGAGCTGGCCGCCGCGGATCTGGCCAATCACCGGCGCGATCGGCGAAAAGTAATAGTCGACGCGGCCGGACATCACCTCGGTCACCGCTTCACCGGAGCCCTTGAAGGGGATGTTGGTGGCCTCGATTTTGGCGGCGAGCTTGAACTTCTCGGCGTTCAGGTGGGTGGCGCTGCCCTGACCGGCGGAAGCGAAGTTCATGCTGCCCGGTTTGGCGCGCGCGGCGGCCAGCAGTTCCTGCAGGGTCTTGATGTTTTTCGAGGGCGACATCACCAGCACATTGGGTGTGCTGGAGATCGGCGTCACGCCGACGAAGTCGCCTATGGTGTCGAAGGGCAGCTTGGCAAAGGTCGAGGGGCTGACCGTGTGCGAGGACGAGTGGATCATGATGGTGTAGCCGTCGGGCGCTGCCGTGGCCACGGCCTGCTGGCCGATGGTGCCGCTGGCGCCGCCGCGGTTGTCGATGACCAGGGTCTGGCCCATGCTCTGGCCCATCTTGTCGGCGATGGCGCGGGCAATGATGTCGGTGGTGCTGCCTGCGGCAAAGGGCACGATCACGCGGATCGGCTTGTTCGGGTAGGCGCCCTGGGCGCTGGCGGCCAGCGGCGAGAGCGCGGCCAGCACAGTGAGGGAGGTGAGCGAAGCCAGGGCGGCGCGGCGTGCAAAGGTCATGGTTGTCTCCTGAAGGGCATTTTGAACAAACGGAAGTCCGGCGAACACAAGCAAACCGGAGTTTACGCTTAATTCACCGTTAAGTGAATTAAAAATTGTAAAACACGCGCGACAACGCCTCAACGCAGTGGCGCGTCAGTTTCTAAGGACATACCCTAGGATCACGTCGCACATGTGCGAGAGCCGTTCGTGATGCGCCTTGGGCGTCATCAGGTCGCGCCCGAAAATCGCCGACAGTGTGTGGTTGTTCGACAGGTAGAAATAGGCCATGCCGGCAATCGACACATACAGCTGGATCGGGTCGATGCCGCCGCGAAACAGCCCTTCGCTGCGCCCGCGCTCCAGGATTTCGGCCAAAGTCTGGATCAGTGGCGAGTTCATGTCGCGCACCCGCCCGGACATCGCCAGGTGCCGGCCCTGGTGCAGGTTTTCGCTGTTGAGCAGGGTGAGGAACTCGGGGTGGGCGATGTAGTACTCCCAGGTGAACTGGGTCAGGCGCTGGATCGCCTGGGCCGGCGGCATGTCGCGCAGATGCAGCTTGTTTTCGGCCTCGCGGATGTCGGCATAGGCCTGCTCCAGCACGGCCAGGAACAACTCGTCCTTGCTGGTGAAGTAGTAGTAGATCAGGCGCTTGTTGACGTCGGCGCGTTCGGCAATGCGGTCCACCCGCGCGCCGCCCAAGCCGTGCTGCGCAAACTCGTCGCGGGCCGCCAGCAGGATGGCCAACTGGGAGCGGTCGGCATCGCGCGAGCGCGGCTCGGTCGGTTTGACGGGTTTGGCTTTTACGCTTGGCATGGCGGGTAATTTAACTGTTTGGTGAATTAATGCAAGATCGGTCGGGCGATCAGGCGATCAGGCGATCGAGGCATTGGATGACAGCGACTTTAACAAGGCGCGCCCATAATGAAGCAGGCATCGGCCAACCGCGCCGCTGCCATTGCAAGGAGACGGCCATGAATGATTCGACCACCCCCAAGGACGGCGACTTTGCGAGCTGGGTTGAGGAAAAGTCCGAGGCGCTCAAGTTTGAGCTCGGCGAGAAATTTCCGGTGCCGCCGACAGAACTGCATTCGCCTTCGGTGCACGCTGAAACCAGCCGGCAAAAGCTGGAGGAGGTGCTGCTCGAGCATGAGGAGCCAACCGCCGAGCTGCTCGAGGAGATCCAGGCCCTGGAAAATGCCCCACCCTTGAGCGACGAGGAACTGGCCCGGCAGGCGCTGGAAGCTGGCGGCAACGACGGCGACGCCGGCACACCAGAGTAGCTGCGCTGCCCCGCTGGGATGCTTCGGGCGCAGCGATTGGCCCCGTTTCTTCAATCAAACGGGGGCCGCGGGTCCGGCTCAGCCGGCCCGCAGGCGCAGCGACCCCCTCGGGGGCAGGGCGCTACACGCAGTGAGCAACCGTGGGGGCCACATTCCAGCGGCACAATATCAGGATGACCCAACAACTTGCCGGCCATCTTCTTGTTCAATGCCTTGTGGCCCAGGGCGTCACCCATGCCTTTGGCGTTCCCGGTGAAAGTTATCTCGCGGTGCTTGATGGCTTTCATGCCTACCCGGACCAGATTCAATTTGTCATCAACCGGCAAGAAGGCGGCGCCGCCTTCATGGCCGAAGCCCATGGCAAGCTGACCGGCCGGCCCGGCATCTGCTTTGTGACGCGCGGTCCCGGCGCCACCAACGCCTCCATCGGTGTGCACACCGCCTTCCAGGACTCCACGCCGATGATCCTGTTTGTCGGCGACGTGGCCAGCGACACGCGCGACCGCGAAGCCTTCCAGGAGGTGGACTACAGCAGCTTCTTCGGGCCTTCCACCAAGGGCATGGCCAAACGGGTGGAGCGCATCGACGACGCGCGCCGTATTCCTGAATATGTAGCGCGCGCCTTTGCCACCGCCATGAATGGCCGGCCCGGCCCGGTGGTGCTGGTGCTGCCGGAAGACATGCTGACGCAAACCGTGGACGCGGCACCCTTGCCGCGCGTGGAAGCGGTGGAAGCCTGGAGCGACCCCGGATCACTGCGCAAGCTGCGCGAGATGCTGCTGCAGTCCGAGCGCCCGCTGGTGATTGCCGGCGGTGGCGGCTGGACGCCGCAAGCCGCGCAGGCGCTGCAGCGTTTTGCCGAGAACTGGTCGCTGCCGGTGGGCAATGCCTTCCGCTTCCAGGACACCTTTGACAATCACCATCCGCTGTACGCGGGCGACGTTGGCATCGGCCTGAACCCGAAACTGGCCGCGCGTATCAGGCAAAGCGACCTGATCCTGGCCATCGGCCCGCGTCTCGGCGAGATGACCACCGGCGGCTACACGCTGATCGAAGCGCCGCGTCCCCGGCAGAAGCTGGTGCACATTCATGCCAGCGCCGAAGAACTCAACCGCGTGTTCCAGGCCGACCTGGCCATCAACGCGACCATGAACGCGGCTGCGCGTTCGCTGGAAGTGCTGACCGCGCCCGTGACCGTGCCCTGGCAAGCCTGGGCGGAAGCGGCCAACGCGGATTACCTCGCCAACATTGATCCCGCCAATGGCGGTGTGCTGCTGCCGGGCAGCATCGACATGCCGGCCATCGTCGCCACCTTGAAGAAGCTGCTTCCGGAAGACGCCGTGCTGACCAATGGCGCGGGCAACTTTGCAAGCTGGGTGCACCGCTTCTTCCAGCACCACGGCCTGGTCAAGGGCCTGAAGACACAACTCGCGCCGACGGTGGGTGCCATGGGTTATGGCGTGCCGGCCGGAATTGCGGCGGCCATCACCAGCGGACGGACGGCTTTCACGATTGCCGGCGACGGCGACTTCCTCATGAACGGCCAGGAATTGGCCACCGCCGTGCAGCATGGCGCAAAGACCATCGTGCTGCTGCTCAACAACGGCATGTACGGCACCATCCGCATGCACCAGGAGCGCGAGTACCCGCGCCA
>JAZKIE010000023.1:0-1526 GCA_040385025.1 Pseudomonadota bacterium
CAGAACGAATGAAGGTTGCGAGCTTTCCAGCTCGAATTCATTATAAAAACAGAAAGCAAAAAACCCGCCGAAGCGGGTTCTTTGAAGGGTTATAGACCGAAGCCCTCAACCCATGTGCAAACCCCCATTGAGCGAGAAGTCCGCACCAGTGGCATAGCCGCCCTCGTCGGACGCAATCCACGAAATGATGGAAGCGATTTCTTCTGGCGTGCCCAGGCGTTTGGCCGGCACACCGGCGACGATTTTTTCCAGCACGTCGGGGCGAATGGCCTTGACCATGTCGGTGCCGATGTAGCCGGGGCTCACGGTATTGACAGTCACGCCTTTGCTGGCCACCTCTTGCGCCAGCGCCATGGTGAAGCCGTGCAGGCCGGCCTTGGCAGTCGAGTAGTTGACCTGGCCGAACTGGCCCTTCTGGCCATTGACCGACGAGATGTTGACGATGCGCCCGTAGCCGCCTTCGATCATGCCTTCGATCACCTGCTTGGTGACGTTGAACATGCTGTCGAGATTGGTGGAAATCACCGCGTCCCAGTCGGTCTTGCTCATCTTGCGGAACTGGCCGTCGCGCGTGATGCCGGCGTTGTTGACCAGCACGCTGACCGGGCCATGGTCGGCCTTGACCTTGTCGAAAGCGACCACTGTGGAGTCCCAGTCGCCGACATTGCCGACGGAGGCGTAGAAGGTGTAGCCCAGCGCCTTCTGCTCGTCCAGCCATTTGGTGAAGTCACGCGTCGGGCCGCAACCGGCGACCACGGTGAAGCCATCCTTGTGCAGGCGCTGGCAGATGGCGGTTCCGATGCCGCCCATGCCGCCTGTCACGTATGCAATTCGTTTTGCCATGTCTGTGCTCCTTGAGTTTTAGTTGTCGATGAAGTGCAAAAGTCGTGCCATGCCGCAAACCACCGTGCTATCAAATAAATAGCTGCTTGCGCTTGATACACATGGGCTAGAGCCTGTTTTAACTCAAATTTAGCGTTCCAGTGTGAGGGCAACCCCCATGCCGCCGCCAATACACAGGCTGGCGATGCCTTTTTTGGCATCGCGGCGAACCATCTCGTGGATCAGCGTGACCAGGATGCGGCAGCCGGACGCGCCTATCGGGTGGCCGATGGCAATCGCACCGCCATTGACATTGACCTTGCTGGTGTCCCAGCCCATCTCCTTGTTGACGGCACAGGCCTGCGCGGCAAAGGCTTCGTTGATTTCGAGCAAGTCCAGGTCCTGCGCTTTCCAGCCGGCACGCTGCAAGGCCTTGGTCGATGCAGGCACCGGGCCCATGCCCATGAAGGCCGGGTCCAGGCCACTGGTGGCGTAGCTGGCGATGCGGGCCAGAGGCTTGAGGCCAAGCGCCGCAGCCTTCTTGGAGGTCATGACCATCACGGCGGCGGCGCCGTCGTTGATGCCCGAGGCATTGCCCGCCGTCACGCCACCCGCTTTGTCAAACGCGGGGCGCAAACCGGCCAGGCCTTCGGCGCTGGTCTTGCGGTTGATGAACTCGTCGGCGGCAAACACCAGCGGGTCGC
>JAZKIE010000024.1:0-4486 GCA_040385025.1 Pseudomonadota bacterium
ACAGTTTGCGCGGACGCTACCAAAGCAGTAGCAGCCAGCGCAGTACCCATAAGGGCCAGAGCTGCTTTTTTCTTGAAATTCATGGAATTCTCCTGTTGGTGGGAATGTCTTGGGGCTACACGGATAAAGGCATGGACTGCTCCACCAGGCCCGCATGCAAAGCGGCGCCCAGCGGCAGGATGTCGTCGTTGAAATCGTAGCGGGTGTTGTGCAGGAAACAACTGCCGACGCCGTTCTCGGCGCCCTGACCGATGCGCAGATAGGCGCCCGGCTTGACCTGCAGCATGAAGGAAAAATCCTCCGCACCCATGCTGGGCGCCATGTCGCGCACCACATGGTCGGCGCCGACCAGCGCCTCGGCCACGTCGGCCGCAAACACCGCCTCGTCGTAGGAGTTGATGGTCGCGGGATAGATGCGTTCATAACGCACCGACGCCGAGGCGCCAAAACCCAGCGCCACGGCACTGCACAACTCGCTGAGCCGGCGCTCGACCATGTCCTGCACATCGGGGCTGAAAGTGCGCACCGTGCCGACCAGCGAAGCCTTGCCGGGCACCACGCTGAAGGCGCCCATGTCGCCGGCCTGCATGGCGCAGATGCTGATCACCGCGCTGTCAATCGGGTTCGCGTTGCGCGACACAATGCTCTGGATTGCCGTGATGATGTGCGCCGACACCACCACCGGATCGACTGTCATGTAAGCGTGGGCGCCGTGGCCGCCGCGGCCGGTGATGTCGATGGTGACGCGGTCGGCCGCAGCCATCATCGGGCCGGGGCGGATACCCACGGTGCCGGGCCGCATCGACGGCCAGTTGTGCATGGCATACACCGCCTGCACCGGAAAGCGGTCAAACAGGCCATCCTCGATCATGATGCGGGCGCCGGCAAAACCTTCTTCACCGGGCTGGAAAATCAGCACGGCCGTGCCGTCAAAGTTGCGGGTCGCGGCCAGGTAGCGCGCCGCTCCGACCAGCATGGTGGTGTGGCCGTCGTGGCCGCAGCCGTGCATCAGGCCCGCTTTGGACGATTTCCAGGCGAACTCGTTGTGCTCGGTCATCGGCAGCGCGTCCATGTCGGCACGCAGACCGATCATCCGGCCGCTGCCGCTCTGCCGGCCCTTGATCACCGCCACCAGGCCGGTCTTGCCGATGCCGGTGTGGATTTCGTCGACCCCGCAACGCTCCAGCGCCTCCCGGACGCGCGCACCGGTATACACCTCTTCAAAACCGAGTTCGGGATGCGCATGCAGGTCACGGCGAAAAGCCGTCAACTCCGGATGGAATTCGGCAATCTGGGCAAACACGCGGCCATTGGCCTTGAGCGTGGGAGCGGGACGGGGCGCCAGCATCAGTGACCTCCGGCGTTGCCCACACGCAGGCGCGGATCGACGGCGAAATAAAGCAGGTCCACCACCAGATTGATGACCACGAAGATCAGTGCAATCAGGCACAGGTAGGCGGCCATCACCGGAATATCGGCAAAAGTCACGGCCTGGATGAACAGCAAACCCATGCCGGGCCACTGGAACACCGTCTCGGTGATGATGGCAAAGGCAATCAGGCCGCCAAGCTGCAGGCCGGTGATGGTCATCACCGGCACCAGGGTGTTCTTCAGCGCATGACCGAAATGAATCGCGCGGTTGGACAGGCCGCGGGCACGCGCGAACTTGATGTAGTCGGTGCGCAGCACCTCCAGCATCTCGGCACGGACCAGCCGCATGATCAGCGTGAGCTGAAAAATCGCCAGCGTCACGGCGGGCAGCACGATGTGGTGCCAGCCCTTGAGCGTCAGCAAGCCGCTGCTCCACCAGCCCATCTGCACCACCTCACCGCGCCCGAAGCTGGGGAACCAGCCGAGGCCGACCGCAAAAACCAGGATCAACAGGATGCCGATCAGGAAAGTCGGCAGCGACACGCCGAGCAGCGACACCGTCATCAGCAACTGGCTGAAAAAAGTGCCCCGACGCAGGGCCGCATAGACGCCCATGGGCACGCCGACCAGCAGTGCCAGCAGGGCCGCCACCAGCGCAAGCTCCAGCGTGGCCGGAAAGCGCTCGGCAATCAGGCGCGACACCTTGGCACCCTGACGCAGGCTCAGACCGAACTCACCTTGCACGGCGTTGACCAAAAAGTGGCCGAACTGCACGAAAAAAGGCTTGTCCAGCCCCAAATCAGCGCGGAGCTGCTGGATCTGTTCGGGCCGCGCGTCCTGCCCAAGCAAAAACACCACGGGGTCGCCCACGTACTGGAACAGCATGAAAGCCAGAAAAGCCACCGTAACCATCACGATCACGGCCTGGAACAGGCGACGGAGAATAAATGCGAACATCGTGCAGGTTTTTTAATCGAGAGCCGATGCTAGCAGAGCACGCAACGTGCCAACATCGGGTTTCCTTTAGGTTTAAAGATATTATTTTGTGTCCAAAAAAAGAGCCCCTGAGGGCTCTTTTTGGTTTCTCGCGAACCCAGGCCAATCAGTTGACCTTGATGACTCGCCAGTCCAGCCGGTTGTCGGCCCGGTGTGTCACGTCGATATTTTTCTTCATGGCCCAGGGAATGATCTGGTTGTGAAGCGGCAGGTGCGACACCGTGTCGTTGCTCAGTTGCAGGCCTTCGGTCAGGAAGCGGTTGCGCACCGGCAAATCGGTTTCGACCTTCACGCGGTCCACGATGACATCCATGCGCGGGTTGCTGTAACGGCCGACGTTGTAGTTGCCGTCGCCACCCGTGCCGAGGCTGCGCGTCAGCGACTGCAGGCTGTACAGCGCGTCAAAGGTTGGCACGCCCCAGCCCAGCATGTAGATACTGGCTTCAAAGCGCTGGATCATCGGGAAGTAGGTCACCAGTGGCAAGGTGCGCAGCTTGGCCTTGACGCCAATGCGCGACCACATCGCCGTCACGGCCTGGCAGATTTCCTCGTCGTTGATGTAGCGGTTGTTCGGGCAGGCGAAATCCACCTCGAAACCATTGGGGTAGCCGGCGTCGGCCAGCAGCTTCTTGGAAGCCTCGGGGTCATACGGGAAGCGCTTGTGCACGCCTTCGGTCCAGCCGTTGACCTGCGGCGCCACGATGGTGCCGGTCGCCTGGCCCAGGCCGCGCAGCGTCACGCGCACGATGCTGTTGATGTCGATGGCCTGGTACAGCGCCATGCGCACGCGCTGGTCCTTCAGCGGATTCTTGCCTTTGACGTTGGAGCCGGGCAACTCGTCGCGGAACTGGTCCATGCCGAAGAAGATGGTGCGGCTTTCGATGCCGTCGATCACCTTGAGATTGGCATTGCCGCGCAGACGCGTCATGTCCTGTGGGCTCGGGTCCAGCACCAGATCGACTTCTCCGGACAGCAGCGCGGCCACGCGCGTCGCTTCGGACTTGATCGGGGTGTAGATGATTTCCGTCACATTCGAAGGAGTGGTGCCCCAGTAGTTCGGGTTCTTGACAAGCACCAGCTTCTGGTCGGGCTGCCATTCCTTGACCATGAACTGGCCGGTTCCCATGGCGTTGCGGTGCGCGTAAGTTTCATCCTTGGCCCGGATGTCCTTGGGCTCAACGGATTTGTTTTTTTCCGCCCAGGCCTTGCTCATGATGCGCAGCTCGGTCAACTGGCTCAGCAGCACCGGGTTCGGGCCTTTCATCATGAAGTCAACGGTGCTGTCGTTGACCTTGACCACCCTGTCAATGCCCTGGGTGTAGACCGCGTAATTGGAGGTCTTGGCCATGGCACGAGTGATGGAATACACCACGTCATCGGCCGTGAACGGCGTGCCGTCGCTGAACTTCACGCCGGAGCGCAGGGTGAAACGTACCTGTGTTGGCGACACATCGCGCCAGGCGGTTGCCAGCTGGGCTTCGGGCTTGAAGGTCTGGCTGTTGTAATAAACCAGCGAATCGTAAATCGCGGCGTGCACGCCGTTACCCAGGGCATTGTTCTGGGAATGGATGTCCAGCGTGGGAATGTCGCTGGCACTGGACCATTTGAAAGGTTTGGCTTGTAACGCCGGTGCGGCAACCATCACCGCAAGGGCGGCCGCCGACCAGGCAAGCTGTTTGAATTTCATGAAAACTCCTCGTCAATTGAAAGACCGCTACTATGCAATAAGCGGGCCGGGACGGCATCAGGGCTTTCCTTCACCCCCGTTGCGCGGCGGCTACTTGATGCGAGCGGAAGTCCCTACGGTGACAGGTCCGTACCAGGCTTGGGTGGTGCTGCGGGTGTTGTCGCTGTCGGTCATGATGCCGATGCCCACAAGAGCCCCAGGCGCCTCGCCAAAGGCCTTTTCATAATCGGCGCGGATGTTGCGCTCGTAGTCCACCCACTGGCGCAGCTTGCCGGTGCCGGACTCCACCACCAGTTTGCGTATGCGGTCGGTGCGCGGGTTGACAATCACGCTGCCGGGCTGGCGCGTGTTGCACCACACATACATCAAGGTGGCGTAGGGCATCTCCTCCCCGGTCAGCGCGCGCGCCAGTTCGGACAGCATGGCGTTTTT
>JAZKIE010000025.1:0-1586 GCA_040385025.1 Pseudomonadota bacterium
GTGCGTTTCCCGAACGACGAAAAATCGCGCCTGCTCAAGATCAAGATCGAGGAAATCCTCGGTGCGCATCTGGCGTCTGACCGCCCGACCCAGACCATTTAGGCCCCCGGCCGTCGGATTTGCTATTTCTTTGATAGCTGCTTGCGCCCATTGGACGGGGGCTGGAGCCCGATTTCATGCATAAATACCGGTATTTTTGATGTTCACCGACTCCCATTGCCATTTGAGCTTTCCCGAGCTCCAGGCCCAGTTGCCACAAATCCGCGAGGCCATGGCCCAGGCCCAGGTCGATCGCGCCCTGTGCATCTGCACCACGCTGGAAGAGTTCGAGACGGTTCACGCGCTCGCCACGACTTATGACAATTTCTGGTGCAGCGTCGGCGTGCATCCGGACAACGAAGACGTGCTGGAGCCCAGCCTGGATGACCTGGTTCGCCGCGCCGCACTGCCCAAAGTGGTGGCCATCGGCGAGACCGGACTGGACTATTACCGGCTTGGCGAGCGTACGGTGGCCGACATGGAATGGCAGCGCGATCGCTACCGGACGCACATCCGCGCGGCCCGCCAGACCGGTAAACCGCTGGTGATCCACACCCGCAGCGCATCCAGTGACACACTGGCCATCCTGAAGGAAGAGGGCGAAACGGCCGACGGAGCAGGGCGGGCCGGTGGGGTGTTTCACTGCTTCACGGAAACTGCCGACGTGGCCCGGGCCGCGCTGGACCTGGGGTTTTACATCTCGTTTTCCGGCATCCTGACCTTCAAGAATGCCGCCGACCTGCGCGAGGTCGCCCGTTTTGTGCCGCTGGACCGGACCCTGATCGAGACCGACAGCCCCTACCTGGCGCCCATGCCTTACCGCGGTAAAACCAACAACCCGTCTTATGTGCCCTATGTGGCCAAACAGGTGGCTGAGCTTAGACAGGTCTCTGTGGAAACCATTGCCGAAGCCACCAGCCGCAATTTCGAGCGCCTGTTTTCAGGAGTCCTGGCATGAAAAAATACTTCATGAATTACATTAAAAATACCGTATATCTAATTGTTTTACTTGGATATTCTTCAGCTTTTTCAGGTTCTTACGAAGACTTCTTTGCGGCCATCAAGCAGGACAATGCTGCCGTGGTCCGGCAACTGCTGGCGCGCGGCTTTGACCCCAACACCATAGACCCCAAGGGCCAGAATGGCCTGTATCTGGCGCTGCAGGAGCCGTCACCCAAGGTGGCCCAGGTTCTGGCCGAATGGCCCAAAACCAATGTCAACATGCTCAACGCCCAGGGCGAAAGCGTGCTGATGATTGCGGCGCTCAAGGACAACATCGACGCGGCCAACAGCCTGGTCAAACGCGACGCCGACGTCAACAAGACCGGCTGGGCGCCACTGCATTACGCCGCCACCAGCGGCAGCCTGGCCATCCTGAGCCTGCTGCTGGACAAACATGCCTACATCGACGCCGAGTCGCCCAACGGCTCGACACCGCTGATGATGGCCGCCATGTACGGCACGCCCCAGGCCGTCAAGCTGCTGATCGACGCCGGCGCCGATCCCTTGCTCAAAAACCAGCAAGGCCTGACCGCCATCGATTTCGC
>JAZKIE010000026.1:0-2196 GCA_040385025.1 Pseudomonadota bacterium
TCGGCCTTGGCGCCTTCCATGCTCAAGGTGTTGAAGTAGTCAAAACTTTCACGCAGCGTGATGTTGCTGATCTGGTAAATCGCCTTGCGCCCGCTGGCGCCCACCAGGTAAACGTGGCGCGCCTCGCGGCGCAGGCGCGTGCCTTCGCAGTCGGGGCAGGGCTGCAGGCTGCGGTAACGCGCGAGTTCTTCGCGCACCGCGGCCGAGTCGGTCTCGCGGTAACGCCTTTCGAAGTTGGTGATCACGCCTTCAAAAGGATGTTTCTTCGTGTGTTTTTTGCCGGCGTTGGCGCCCGAGTCGAGGATGTAGCTGAACTTGATCTCTTCATCGCCCGAGCCGTGCAGCACCACCTGCTGCACCGCGTCCGGCAGTTTTTCAAACGCGGTGTCGATGTCGAAGCTGTAGTGTTTGGCCAGGCTTTCGAGCATGGAAAAGTAATAGGCATTGCGCCTGTCCCAGCCCTTGACCGCGCCGCTGGCCAGGCTCAGCGAAGGGAAGGCCACCACGCGCGCCGGGTCGAAAAACTCCATGTGGCCCAGGCCGTCGCAAGTCGGGCAGGCGCCCACCGGCGAGTTGAAGGAAAAGAGGCGCGGCTCCATCTCGCTGAGCGAGTAGCTGCAGACCGGGCAGGAAAACTTGGCGCTGAACAGGTGCTCCTTGCCGGAGTCCATTTCCATCGCCAGCGCCTTGCCCTCGGCCAGGCGCAGCGCGGCCTCGAAACTTTCCGCCAGGCGCTGTTGCATGTCGGGCCGCACCTTGAGCCGGTCTATCACCACGTCGATGTTGTGTTTCTCGGCCTTCTTGAGTTTGGGCAATTCGTCGAATTCATAGGCCTGGCCATCGACGCGAAAGCGCACATAGCCCTGGGCCTGCATCTCGGCAAACAGCTCGACAAACTCGCCCTTGCGCTCGCGCGCCACCGGCGCCAGCACCATCAGTTTGGTGTCTTCCGGCAAGGCCAGCACATGGTCGACCATCTCGCTGACACTTTGCGCCTGCAGCGGCAGGTCGTGGTCCGGGCAGTACGGCGTGCCGGCGCGCGCAAACAGCAGGCGCAGGTAGTCGTGGATCTCGGTCACGGTGCCGACGGTGGAGCGCGGGTTGTGGCTGGTTGCTTTCTGCTCGATGGAGATCGCCGGCGACAGGCCCTCGATCATGTCCACGTCGGGCTTGTCCATCAGTTGCAAAAACTGCCGCGCGTAGGTGGAAAGGCTTTCGACATAACGGCGCTGGCCTTCGGCGTACAGCGTGTCAAAAGCCAGCGAAGATTTGCCCGACCCGCTCAGGCCGGTGATCACCACGAGCTGGTTGCGCGGAATGTCGAGGTCGATGTTCTTGAGGTTGTGCGTGCGAGCGCCGCGTATGCTGATGCGCTGTGCCGCAAGCGCCTGGGCCAGGTAGCGGCTCTGGTCCGGCTCGGCCACATGCTGGCTCCCTGCAAGCGCAGGAGCAAGGTATTTACCGTCGTTGGGAGAGTTCACGTGTAAGGGCGCCGCAAAACCCTCCATCATAGACGCGTACGGCGTTTTCGGCGCCCCGGCCGCCAGTGGCCTTTTGCCAGGGCTGGCGGTCCCACCGCCCGGCGCGTTTCCTGCTTGCGGCAAGACGGTTAAAAAAGCCCTGCAATTCAAAGACAATAAGCCTCTGCTTCGCTGGCTTTGCCGCCTCCCTCAACACGCCCCATTGCCAGACCGCCAGACCGTGCCTCCAGCCTCTTCCGCCCCGCCTTCCCACCCCATGACCGCCACCGAGCGGCGCGCCAGTGCTTCCTTGGCGTCGATTTTTGCGCTGCGCATGCTGGGCTTGTTTCTGGTGCTGCCGGTGTTTGCGCTGGAAGCGTCGCGTTACCCCGGCGGGGATGACCCGGCGCGTGTCGGTCTGGCCATGGGCATTTACGGCCTGACGCAAGGCCTTCTGCAAATCCCTTTCGGCATGGCCTCGGACTGGCTGGGCCGCAAGAAGGTGATCGTTGCGGGGCTGGTGGTGTTTGCGCTGGGCAGCTTTGTGGCGGCCTGGGCGCCTGACCTGAGCTGGCTGATCATCGGCCGCTCGCTGCAGGGCGCCGGCGCGATCTCGGCGGCCGTGACCGCCTTGCTGGCCGACACCACACGCGACGAGGTGCGGACCAAGGCCATGGCGCTGGTCGGCGCCAGCATCGGCCTGATGTTTGCGCTGTCGCTGGTGCTGGCGCCGCTG
>JAZKIE010000027.1:0-3360 GCA_040385025.1 Pseudomonadota bacterium
ACGCCGCGCTTGAGCCCGTTGCTGTAGGCGATGCCCAGGCCCGCCAGCTTGAGCTCGCCGCCAGGCAATACCTCGGCCACCACCGCCATGACCTTGCTGGTCCCGATGTCCAGCCCCACGACGAGATCTTTGTATTCTTTGGCCATATCTTTACCTTTTTTCTTTCGCGTTTGCCTTGTCACCCAGCACGGTGGTGGTGACACCCCTCAGCTTGATCGCGTAGCCGTTGCCATAACGCAGGTCGGCGGACTCCAGCGGCTTGCCGAATTTGCCGGCCACCTGCGTGAGCGTGGCGACAAAACGCGCCACGCGGGGTTCAATCTCTTCGAGCGAGCCATGCCCCAGTTCCAGCGTCGCGCCGTCATCAAGCCTGGCGCGCCAGCTGCCCCGGCTGGTCAATTCCAGTTGCTCGATCTGCGCATCAATTTTTTCAAACACATGTGACAACCGGCGATGAGCCGCGAGAACCAGAACAGCTTGTCCCTGGGGACCGTTGAGCAAGGGCAGGTCCTCGGACTCCACATCACCGGGGTTGGCTTCAAAAACTTCACCGTAGTTGTTGACGAGGCGGGTATCGCCCTCCGGCCCCCAATAGGCAACAGCCTGATGCTCCTGCAACACAACGCGCAATTGATTGGGAAACTCACGCTGCACAACCGCCCTGCGCACCCAGGGCACTGATTCGAAGGCCGATTGCGCCTGCGCCAGATCGGTGGTGAAAAAGTTTCCTTGCAGCTTGGGCACCACATTGGCACGCAAGGTCACCGCATTGTTGTGACTCACATCGCCGCGCACCTTGATGGCCGTGAGCCGGAACAGGTTTTGCTGCGCCAGCCACGCAACGCCCAGAGCCACCAGCATGCCCACAAACGCCAGCCCCAGCAGCACGGAGGCGATGTTCATCAGCCTCACGTCCATCGGTGCGGGCAGGGTCTGGCTCATGCAGCGTCTCCTGGCAGCGGATCATGGTCCAGGCTGGCCGTGCGCAGCACTTCCAGGCACAGATCTTCATAACTGATGCCGGCGGCGCGCGCCGACATGGGCACCAGCGAGTGGCTGGTCATGCCCGGTGAGGTGTTGATCTCCAGCAGGTAGGGCTTGCGGGTGGTCGCGTCAATCATCACGTCGAGCCGGCCCCAGCCGCGGCAACCCAGCACGCGGTAGGCCTGCAGCACCATCGCCTGGATGGCGGCTTCCTCGCCGGCCGGTAGTCCGCTGGGCACCAGGTACTGCGTGGTATCGGTGAAATACTTGTTCTGGTAGTCGTAATTTCCTTCGGGTGCGACGATGCGAATCACCGGCAGCGCACGCGCACCGTCGCCCGTGCCCAGCACCGGACAGGTCACCTCGTCGCCACGGATGAACTGCTCGCACAACACGTCTGCATCCAGTTGCGCAGCCTGCTCCACGGCACCGGCCATGCCGGAATAACCCTCCACCTTGACCACACCGATGGAGGAACCTTCGCGCGCAGGTTTGACGATGACCGGCAGGCCCAACTCATCGGGCACCGCCATCACCTGCTTGCGGTCAAAGGCGCCGCGACGCAGCAGGAGGTACTTCGGCGTTGGCAGGCCGTCAGCCAGCCAGATGCGTTTGGTGGTGACCTTGTCGATGGAAATGCTGGACGCCATCACACCAGAACCGGTGTAGGGAATGCCCATCAGCTCCAGCGCACCCTGCACCGTGCCGTCTTCGCCGAAACGGCCGTGCAAGGCGATAAAGCAGCGCTGGAAGCCCTCGCGCCCGAGATCGCTGATGTCACGTTCCGCAGGATCAAAAGCGTGGGCATCCACCCCGCGTGAACGCAGGGCCTCAAGCACGCCGCGGCCCGACATCAGCGAGACCTCGCGCTCGGCCGAGCGGCCACCCAGCAGCACCGCCACTTTGCCAAAATCTGATGCGTTGAGGCTCACAGCCCTTGTCCTTTCTGCATAGTTCGCTCTGGTTTTTGTAGCAGCTCCAACAACCTGGCGGGCACCCCGCCAATCGTGCCGGCACCCATGCACAACACCACGTCGCCGTCCAGCGCGTTGTCGGCAATGGCCTGCGGCATCGCCTCGATGTCGTCGACAAACACCGGCTCGACCTTGCCGGCCACACGCAGGGCGCGCGCCAGCGAGCGCCCGTCGGCCGCCACAATCGGCGCCTCACCGGCGGCATACACCTCGGACAGCAGCACGCTGTCGGCCAGCGCAATAACTTTGACAAAGTCCTCAAAGCAGTCGCGCGTGCGGGTAAAGCGGTGCGGCTGAAAAGCCAGCACCAGGCGCCTGCCCGGGTAGGCGCCGCGCGCCGCCGCCAGCGTCGCCGCCATCTCGACCGGATGGTGACCGTAGTCGTCCACCACCGTGAAGCTGCCGCCGGCAGGTGCCGGCACATCGCCGTAGTGCTGGAAGCGCCGGCCCACGCCCTTGAACTCGGCCAGCGCCTTCTGCACCGCCGCGTCGGGAATATTGAGTTCGACCGCCACCGCAATCGCCGACAGTGCATTGAGCACGTTGTGCTCGCCAGGCAGGTTCAGCACCACCGGCAGGTCGGGCAAGGTCACGCCGTTGCGCCGCTGCACCGTGAAGTGCATCTGGCCCCCGACCGCCTTCACGTCCACGGCACGCACCTGGGCGTCCTCGTTGAAACCGTAGCTGGTGATCGGGCAGGACACTTGCGGCACGATGTCGCGCACCGCCGCATCGTCGGTGCACAGAATGGCCGTGCCGTAAAACGGCATGCGGTGCAGAAAGTCGACAAAGGCTTTTTTCAGGTTGCCAAAGTCGTGCCCATAGGTTTCCATGTGGTCGGCGTCGATGTTGGTGACCACCGCCATCACGGGCAACAGGTTCAGGAAGGAGGCGTCAGACTCGTCGGCCTCAACCACGATGTAGTCGCCCGAGCCCAGTTTGGCATTGGCGCCGGCGCTGTTCAGCCGCCCGCCGATCACAAAGGTGGGGTCCAGCCCGCCTTCGGCCAGCACACTGGCGACCAGGCTGGTGGTGGTGGTTTTGCCGTGGGTGCCGGCAATCGCGATACCCTGCTTCAGGCGCATGAGCTCGGCCAGCATCAGCGCGCGCGGCACCACCGGAATGCGTTTTTCGCGCGCAGCCAGCACCTCGGGGTTGTCGGGCTGCACCGCCGTCGAGGTGACCACGGCATCGACCTTGTCCAGGTTGGCTGCCGCATGGCCGACAAAGGTTTTGATACCGAGGCTGGCCAGCCGCCGCAAGGTGGCGCTGTCCGACAGGTCGGAACCCGAGATCACGTAGCCGAGGTTGTGCAGCACCTCGGCGATGCCGGACATGCCGGAGCCGCCCAGGCCGATGAAGTGAATGTGTTTGATCGCGTGTTTCATGGCGCCAGCTCCTC
>JAZKIE010000028.1:0-2039 GCA_040385025.1 Pseudomonadota bacterium
GCCGCTTGCTGCTGCTTCTGCCATGGCTTGCTTTCGTGGGAGGGTGTCAGGGATTCAGCATCACGGTGCGCAGCACGGTGCTGATGATGAAGGCCTGCCACTGCGCCAGCGCTTCCGGCGTCTGCAGGTCTTCGCCGAGGAAAGCCGACAAGGTGTGGCGGTTGGAGATATAGAAGTAGCCTGTGGCCGCGATCAGCAGGTAGACATTGCGCGCGGACACATCGGCGCGAAACACGCCCTGGGCCGCGCCGCTTTCGAGCAACTGGCGGATGATGGCAATCGCCGGCGAGGAGTAGTCACGGGCCCGGGCCGATTTGGAAATATGTTTGCCGCGGTGCAGGTTCTCGGTGTTGAGCAGGGTGATGAACTCAGGGTTCTTGCTGTAGTAGGTGACGACAAAATTGATCACGTCCTTGAGCGACTCCACCGGCTGTGCCAGATCCAGCGTCAGTTCCAGCTCGGCATCGTTCATGCGCCGGTACATGTCTTCCAGCACTTCGATGAACAGGCCTTCCTTGCTGCCGAAGTAGTAATAAATCATCCGGTCGAATGACTTGGCCGACTGGGAGATTTTCTCCACGCTGCCGCCTTCGTAGCCATATCGTGCAAACACCTTGGTGGCGGCACGCAGGATGTTGTCGCGCGTGGTTTGCGCCGCCTGTTCGCGCACGCCGGGCCGCTTCGCTGATGCGAGCCGGGCAGCGGGGCTTCGCGTGGCTTTCGCGGTTTTGGCAGTTTTTGCGGTGCTGACAGGTTTGGCGGGCTTGGCGGTCATGTCGTGGTCAGTGGGTTCCGGGGTTGGAAAGCCGTGCCTTGTCGCTTATTGCTCTGCGAAGGCCCGCTCGATCACGAAGTCGCCGGGCTTGGAGGTGTTGCCTTCATGGAAACCTTTCTGCTCCAGCATGTGTTTCAGATCCTTGAGCATGCCGGGACTGCCGCAAATCATCACGCGGTCGCTGGCAGGATCCAGCGCCGGCAGATTCAGGTCGGCGAACATCTTGCCGGTTTCCATCAGGTCCGTGACACGGCCCATGTTGCGGTAACTTTCGCGCGTGACGGTCGGGTAATACAACAATTGCTTGGAGATCAGGTCGCCGAGGAATTCATGTTGGGGCAGATGCTCGACCACCAGGTCGTGGTAGGCCAGCTCGTCGGCCTGGCGCACGCCGTGCACCAGCACCACCTGTTCGAAACGCTCGTAGGTTTCCGGATCGCGGATGATGCTCATGAAAGGCGCCAGGCCGGTGCCGGTGGACAGCAGGTACAGGCGTTTGCCCGGCAGCAGGTAGTCGATCACCAGCGTGCCGGTCGGCTTGCGCCCGACGATGATCTTGTCGCCGACCTTCATGTGCTGCAGGCGCGAGGTCAGCGGGCCGTCGGCCACCTTGATGCTGAGGAATTCCAGGTGTTCCTCGTGGTTCGGGCTCACGATGCTGTAGGCGCGAAGCAGCGGTTTGTCATTGACGCGCAGGCCGATCATGGTGAAGTGGCCATTGCTGAACCGCAGGGAGGTGTCGCGGGTGGTGGTGAACGTGAACAGCTTGTTGGTCCAGTGGTGGACGGACAAAACTGTTTCTTCGTTGAAAGCGCTCATGGTGATTACAGGTTGAGAGTTGGTGATCAATGGGATTGCGCCAGCAGCGCGGGATCCAGGCCCGAAAGCTTACCGGTTTTACCCTGCCATTGTGCCGCCTCTGGAGAAGGGGCGACGCGTTTGGAGATGGTTGGCCATTGTTGCGACAGCCGGGCGTTGAGTTCCAGGAAGGCGCTGAACTCGCCGGGCATGTCTGCATCGGCATAAATCGCATTGACCGGGCACTCGGGAATGCAGACCGCACAGTCAATACATTCATCGGGGTCAATGACCAGAAACGCGGGCCCTTCCCGGAAGCAGTCCACGGGGCAGACATCGACACAATCGGTGTATTTGCACTTGATGCAAGGGTCGGTTACGACATGGGTCACAGCGGTCCTTTGGCGGCAGGGGGCCCGGGTGACAAGTGGCCGGGCAGGCGTTCACTGTGCCATATTAATGTAGT
>JAZKIE010000029.1:0-1813 GCA_040385025.1 Pseudomonadota bacterium
TCCAACCGGGTCGCTGATCCGCGCAAGACGGCGGCCGGCGGGCTGGCGGTGGCACTCGGCGACGCCCTGTCCACCAATGGCGGCCTGTGGTTCGGCTGGAGCGGCACGATTGTCGAGGATGGCACGCCCGGTGAAGGCGAGATGCATACGCAGCAGGCCGGCAACGTCACCCTGAGCACGGTGGACCTGTGCCGGGAGGACCACGACAGTTATTACCTGGGCTACAGCAACGGTGTGCTTTGGCCGGTGTTTCACTACCGGCTGGACCTGGCGGACTTCGACGCCGGCTTCATCGGCGGCTACCGGCGCGTCAACCAGATGATGGCGCGCAAGCTGATGCCACTTCTCAAACCCGACGACATCATCTGGGTGCATGACTACCACCTGATCCCGATGGCCGCCGAACTGCGCGCCATGGGTTGCCGAAACCGCATCGGTTTCTTTTTGCACATTCCATTGCCGCCGCCGCTGATCCTGGCGGCGATTCCGCAGCACGAATGGCTGATCCGTTCGCTGTTCGCCTATGACCTGGTGGGCCTGCAAAGCCAGGCCGATGTGGATCACTTCTCACGTTATGTCGGCCAGGAGGCCGGCGCCGAAGCGCTGGACAAACACCAGTTCCGCGCGTTTGGGCGTACCGTGCATGCCCAGGCCTTTCCGATCGGCATTGACGTCGATGAATTTGCCGCGCTGACCCACGGCAAGGACGCGCGCGAGATGTTCGACAGCATGAAGGACGAGTATTCACGTCGCCGCCTGTTGCTGGGTGTGGAGCGGCTCGATTATTCCAAGGGTTTGCCGCAACGCCTGCGCGCGTTTCGCCAGTTGCTTCAGCAATACCCGGAAAACCTCAACAGTGCCACGCTGATCCAGATCGCCTCACCGAGCCGCGAGGCGCTGGACACCTACTCCGGCCTGCGCCAGGAACTCGAAAGCCTGTGCGGGTCCATCAACGGCGACTACGGCGAGCTCGACTGGATGCCGGTTCGCTACATCCACCGCAACGTCGCGCGCAAGCGCCTGCCCGGCCTGTACCGCGCGGCCAGCGTGGCCCTGGTCACGCCGCTGCGCGACGGCATGAACCTGGTGGCCAAGGAATTTATTGCGGCGCAGGATCCGGCCGACCCCGGTGTGCTGGTGCTCTCACGTTTTGCCGGCGCGGCCGAGCAGCTCAAGGAAGCACTGCTGGTCAACCCCTACGATACCCATGGCACGGCCGAAAGCATCCAGGTCGCGCTGCAGATGCCGCTGGCCGAACGCCAGAAGCGCCACCAGAAGCTGCTTGAGCGCATTCGCAAGCAGGACGTGCATTGGTGGCGCAAGTCTTTCTTGCAGACACTCACCGACATCGCGCCGGGCTGAGGCTGAATCTGAACCGCCACTGAAGGCCTTTGGCGGGCGCTGGCAGAAAAACGGGAAATGTGTAACTATTCCCTATCCCTTCTGAACGGCCATGACCCAACGCAACTACCTCAACCGCCCGCTGGCCGAGGGCATACGCACCGTCGGTTTTCGCAAGTGGTACGAGCGTGAACTCCTGTCCAGCCATGCGCACATGTTGCTGGCTCTGCTCAGTACGATTTCGCTGATGGCCACACTGGAACTATTTCATGGCGGCACCATGGGCGACAAACTGGTCAACGCCGGCTTGTTCATCGTCAGCGGCGCGATTGCGCTGTGGGCCTTGCGCCGCTACCTCTACCTGCTGTCCCATGCTGAGACCGTGGCCGACCAGGCCAACTGCCCGCAATGCGCCGAGTACGGCCGCCTGAGCGTGGTGGAAGAAGATCGCCGAAACGGCCAGTTGCTGGTG
>JAZKIE010000029.1:1913-6840 GCA_040385025.1 Pseudomonadota bacterium
CGCGGTGGTGCCAGAACACGCTGCCGCCTATGCTGATGCGCTGCAGGTCCAGGGTCACCACCAGGTTGTAAAGCGCGCGCCCCATCACCCGGCAGAGATCGTCCACCAGTGCCACAGCCTGCATCTCGCCCGCGCGCGCAGCGCTCAGCATGCCAGCGGCATCGGAGTAACCGAGCGCCGCAAAACGCCGCGGCAAGGCGTTGCCGGCGACCAGCGCTTCGAGGTCGCCGATGTTGCCGCAGCCGCACAACGCGTCATCGTTGTCGCTGACAAACATGTGGCCCGCATGGCCAGCGTTGCCGCTTTTTCCGTGCAGTAGCTGGCCATCGACGCACAAGCCGACGCCGATGCCGGTGCTCCAGGTGACGTAGGCGCAATGGTCCAGGCCCTGTAGCGCACCCCAGCGGCGCTCGGCTTCCAGCGCGGCGATACCGTCGTTTTCAATCCGCACCTGGCTGAAGACAGCACGCAGCGGTGCCTCCAGCACGGCCGTCGTCCAGGTGTTGGGCAAACCGCGCGCGGCGCCGGCCAGTCCACCGCAGATGTTGGGTGCCGCCAGCTCGATACATCCCTGGTTCAGGACAAACGGTCCGCAAGACGCGACGCCCACAGCGGCCAGGTCTTCGCGGCGGACCTGCGCTGCCCGGCAGCTGGCGTCAAGCATGCGGAGCACCTGCTGCACCAGCGCGTCAGAGGCACCCTCCTTGGCCGTGAGCTCGACCAGCCGGCCCTGAATGCCGCGCTGGTCCACCACACTGACGGCGACCTTGGTGCCACCGATATCCACGCAGGCCACCGGCGCCGCACCGGCGGGCAGCCGCATAGCCGGCACGCCGCCGTGTGCGCTCATGGCCTCTGCTTTAGCTGGGTCTGTCGGCATCCGTTCTCCAGGTTCAAATCAGTTTGCTGATCAGGCTGGCCAACGCGCTCAGGAGGATGGTGGTGGTCAGCGGAATAAACCATTCTCGGCCAAACAACTTGAAGCGGAAATCGCCCGGCAGTTTTCCGAAGCCCAGTTTTTGCAGCAAGGGCGTGAACCAGCTGATCAGGATCAGTGCCAGGAAAATCACCAGCATCCAGCGAATCATGGGCCGGGAACCTGTACGCACCGTGAGCAAGCGCGAAAGTGGTTAAAGCGGCGCCAACACACGGGCCCTACTCCAGGCGTGAAACCGAAGCCGGTTTGAAGCCCAGATCGGCCGCCTTGCCCTTGCGCGCACGCGCGGTCCGGGCATTGTTCAGGCTGCGGATCTCCAGCGTTTCTTCGCGAACCTTGCCGCCACGTCCAATACCCTCTATCTTCACGCTGCGGGTATAAGCCGCCGCGCCAGCCAGGCTGTCCTTGGCATCCAGGTCGATCAGCATCAGGCCCCGGCCACCGGCAGGCTGGGTCTTGAGTTCGCTGATATCAAAGGTCAGGATGCGGCCGGCTGTCGAAGCGCAAGCCACATGGGTGGCCGGGTTCAAGGGCGCGGAGCCGCTGCTGCCCGAGACGTGGGATGGTTTGCAAACCGCTTCCCCATCGGCGCAACTGATGAAAGCCTTGCCGGCTTTCAGGCGCGTGGCCATGTTCTCGACGGTCGCCAGAAAACCGTAGCCGCCACTGCTGCTGAGCAGCAGCGTGGCGCTGGAAGGGCCGGCGAAATAATGCGCAGGATGCGTGCCGGTTTCAAGGTCTATCAGGGTGGTGACGGGTTGCCCGTCACCGCGTGCGCCGGGCAACATGGCGACCGGAATTGAATAAACGCGGCCCGTACCTTTGGCCACTGTGCCAAACACCAGCAGGCTGTCTACCGTGCGGCATTCAAAGGTGCTGTACAGGCCATCGCCGGACTTGAAGGCAAACGTCGCAGCGTCATGACCATGACCACTGCGTGCACGCACCCAGCCCTTGGCGCTGACCACCACGGTGACCGGCTCGTCGAGCACCTTGACTTCGAGCACGGCTTTTTTCTCGGCCTGGATCAAGGTGCGGCGCGGATCGGCAAACTGTTTGGCATCGGCCTCGATTTCCTTGATCATCAGGCGCCGCAAAGCGGCCGGGCTGCCAAGGATTTCTTCCAGCCTGCCCTGCTCTTCGCGCAGGTTCTTGAGCTCCTGCTCGATCTTGATGGCCTCCAGCCTGGCCAGTTGGCGCAGGCGAATTTCAAGAATGTCCTCGGCTTGCCGGTCGCTCAAACTGAAACGTGCGATCAGTGCCGCTTTCGGCTCCTCGGCCTGGCGGATGATGGCAATCACTTCGTCGATGTTGAGCAGCACCAGTTGCCGGCCCTCGAGGATGTGGATGCGGTCCAGCACCTTGTCCAGCCGATGCCGGGAGCGCCGCTCAATCGTCGTCTGGCGGAAGCTGATCCATTCATTGAGCATCTGCCGCAGGTTTTTCTGCGTGGGGCGGCCGTCGAGACCTACCATGGTCAGGTTGATGCTGGACGAACTCTCCAGGCTGGTGTGGGCCAGCAAGGTGGTGATCAGTTCGCTCTGGCTGATGCGGCTGGTCTTGGGCTCGAACACCAGGCGCACGGCGGCGTCCTTGCTCGACTCGTCGCGCACCACATCGAGCACGGCCAGCACGGCTTGTTTGAGCTGGACCTGGTCCAGGTTCAGCGCTTTTTTGCCGGCCTTGATTTTCGGGTTGGTGATCTCTTCAATTTCTTCCAGCACACGCTGCGTGCTGACGCCGGGTGGCAGTTCCTGCACCACCAGTTGCCACTGGCCGCGCGCCAGGTCCTCGATTTTCCAGCGCGCGCGCACCTTGAGCGAGCCGCGTCCGCTGCTGTAGGCCGCCGCGATGTCGGCAGCCGTCGAAATGATCTGGCCGCCGCCCGGGTAGTCGGGTCCGGCAACCAGCGTGTACAGCTCGTCATCGGACAGTTTGGGCGTCTTGATCAGCGCGATGCAGGCATCGGCCACCTCGCGCAAGTTGTGGCTGGGAATCTCGGTGGCCAGGCCGACCGCAATGCCGCTGGCGCCGTTGAACAGGGTAAACGGAAGACGCGCCGGCAGTTGGCGCGGCTCCTCAAAAGAACCATCGTAGTTCGGCACAAAATCAACCGTGCCTTCATCGAGCTCGTCGAGCAACAGGGTGGTGATTTTCGCCAGTCGCGCTTCGGTATAACGCATGGCCGCCGCGCCGTCGCCGTCTCGGGAGCCGAAGTTGCCCTGGCCGTCAATCAGCGGGTAACGCTGGCTGAAGTCCTGCGCCATGCGCACCATCGCGTCATACGCCGCCTGGTCGCCGTGCGGGTGGTATTTGCCCAGCACATCGCCGACCACACGCGCGCTTTTGACCGGTTTGGCGCCGCTGTTGCCGGAAAAACCCAGACCCATGCGCGCCATGGCGTACATGATGCGGCGCTGCACCGGTTTCTGGCCATCGCAGACATCGGGCAGGGCCCGGCCCTTGACGACGCTCAGTGCATATTCGAGGTAGGCGCGCTGGGCATAGGCAGCCAGCGACTCCTGGTCGGGCAGCTCGGGGGCTGCGGGCGGGGGAGGTGTAAAAAGATCGTCCATGGAGGTCGGGAGTTGCGCAGGTCAGGAAACAGTGAGGAAAGAATGCCCGGCAACAGGCGGCCATGCCGCTCAAAAACTGCTGTTACTCGTGGCGCTTTGCGGCCGGCGCACCTGGCCGTTGGAAAACAGCAGGATGTTGCGCGAACGGTGGGTATCGGGCCAGGCCAGGAAATGATTGACCAAACCACGCAGCCAGGCCTGCGCAGCGGCTGTGTCGGGCAGGACGCGCACCTTCAGATCGGTGGCGATGACGCGAAACTGCAAAGATACGCCAGGCAGGAAATTACTCTCGATACGCAAACCGCTGACCAGCAAACGGGTCGCCAGAGAATCGACTTGTCCGTCGTCCTGCAAATCCTGGGCAACCACCGCGAACAATTGTTCGGTGATCCGGGCCGCCGTGTCGCTGTCGCTGATGGCGCGCCGGATGCGGTTGGCCGCTTCAAGAATAATTTTTTCCTTGGAGTCCGCGCCCAGTTCACTGACCAGCCCGGACAGGTTGTTGACCTCAATCAGGTAAAGCGCTCCCCCGTGTTTGAGATTCTGGGCACGGCTGATGGCCGGCCGCAGCCGGTCAATCAACACCGCCAGGCTGGACAGGCCGGTCAGCGGATCGGTGACCTTGGCGGCCAGCCCGCGCAGCCGGCCTTCATTGAGCAGACGGCTGCGCCATACCAGCGCCAGATAGGTGGGAGGCAGTTGCAGCAACAGCATCAAGGCCACCGGCCAGTAGCTGGTCTCGGAAACCAGGCGGCCCAGCAGAAAAAGCATCGCGACGACCAGCCCCCCCAGATGACCCAGCACCAGCCACCATTTCCAGGGCCCGGAAATGCGCCAGGCCGGCAGGCACAAATACAGCCATGAAAGCACCAGCAGCGCCCCCAGGCCATAACTGCCGGCGAGGATGGCAAGCGGTGAGTTGTCCACGATGCGCAGGCCTGCCAGTGCCAGCGCCATCAGCACGGTTGCGGCCATTACAAGCTTGTCGCCCGCGCTGACCTGGCGGTTGCGCAGCAGCCAGGCATGCAGGCCGGCCACCAGGGTCGGGCCCAGAATCAGCACAACAGATTCGAGCTCATGAAGCGGCAAGCCCGTCTGCCGGCCCGCAAGCAAAGCCAGGCCAACGACAAGCACATAGCCGCCCAAGGCAAACAGGGTGGGCTCGTCGTAGGCATAGGCAATGATGAGGCTGAACAGCATCACCAGACCCAGCACACCGGCGGCTACGCCCAAGGCAAAAATATCAGGGGTGAAGGCAGGGCTCACTTAGGGCCTGCTTTCACTATTTATACCAGTGCGAACGTGGTGAAAACAGCGCCAATCAAGGCGCGCGAAGACCGCCAGACCGGGTGTCTGGCGTAGGAGTGCAACGCTGAGTGGCGTTGTTTTCACCCCGTTCCCTCCGGGTTGCGGC
>JAZKIE010000030.1:0-7939 GCA_040385025.1 Pseudomonadota bacterium
TCTTGCGCAGCCAGTCGGCCAGCCGTTCGGCAAACACCTTGTAGCCTTCGCTGTTGGCGTGGATCTGGTCAGAGCGCAGTTCGACGCGCGACAACACATGGGACCAGCCGCCTTCAAACAGCGGCACACCGGTTTCGCCGGCCACTTCGGCATACAGCGCATGGTCCTTTAACGAACCGATCGCGGCGGCCATCAGCTCGGGCCGGGGCTGCGCGATCAGCGCGACCTGCGTCGTCGCTGCGGCGGTTTGCACCAGTTGTTTGAGTGCTGCGCGTGTTTGTTCGACCGGCAGCTTGCGCAGGAAATCATTGCCGCCTATGGACAGCAGCACCAGTCCCGGCGTGTTGGCCTGCAGCAGGCCGGGCAGGCGCGCCAGCGCACCCTCGCTGGTGTCGCCGTTCAGGCCGGCGTTCTGCGTGACATGGCCGGTCAGTAGCTGCAACTGCTCGGGGTAGCCGCCGCCGGCGGCCGCGCCGTAACCAAAGGTCAGTGAATCACCGAGGCACAGCAGCGTCGCATCTTTTGCCAGCGTGCGTGCCTTGGGTTTGTTTTTGGAACAGCCGGTGGCTGTCAGCAGGCCCAAGCCCAGGCTGCCGAGCAGCAGCCGGCGCCGGTCCGTGTCGGGGTGGGAGGTGTGCATGGTCGGGGAGCATAAACCAGGGCTGCGCACCTGTGTGAAATTGTTCGGTGCGGCTTGGGCGCGGTCCTGCTGTGGTAGGCTGAAAGCTCGCCCTGCAGCGCCACGCAGCCTGCTGCTGCGCACCGATTTTTCTTCAAAGGAGTGACTGGTTTTGAAGCTTCCCCGCATCGCTGCAAACGTGCCGGCCGGTCTGGGCCTGGCCCTGCTGCTGGCCGGGTGCGCGGCGCCGGTCAGGCAATTTCCCCTGCAGGAGCAATTCGGCTCCACCGCCACCTACTCGCGGCTGTTCGATGCGACGGCCGCGCAAACCTGCGAGGCCGCCAGGCGCGCTCTGCTGAGCCAGGGCTACATCATCAACACCGCACGTGAGGACCTGGTGGACGGGCACAAAAGTTTCCAGCCCGAACCCGAAGCGCATTTGCAGATGGCGATTCGTGTGGTGTGTGTGCCCGAGACCGCCGACAAAACCGTCAGCCTCGGTTTTGTCACTGCGCTGCAAGACAGCTACACGCTGAAAAAAAGCAATAACTCCGCCAGCCTCGGCGTGGGTGCCATCGGCTCGGTCTCGCTGCCTTTCAGCTCGAGCAACGACGCCATGGTCAAGGTCGGCAGCGAAACCATCACTGCCGATGCTTTTTATGACCGTTTCTTCGATCTCGTCAGGCGTTACCTGATCGCCGACGATTCGGCGCAGGCCCCGCGCTAACCCGCCGCAGGCCTGCGGGCCTGCCGGCGGCGTGTCCGCCTACACGCAGTGTGCATTTGGATACCAGTGCATGCGCGAGGTAAATACGGGGTAAATACATCCAGGCCTTACAAGCCCTTCACACATGCAGGCCAACAATGCTCTCACTGGATCAGCCAGGTGCCGTCAAGGCAGCGATTCAGGAGCAGCCCCCACAGCCGCTTGCCGACACTGGTTCCGACCAGCCACCGCAAGTTGCCCAACAGGCTGCTGGCCATTCATCCAGACAGCAGGAGAACCGCATGAAATCGAAACTATTGACCACTTCCTTGTTGGCATCCGCCTTGTTTGCCGGCCTGGGCATGTCCCCGGCCATGGCGCAAAACACCAACACCCCGCAGGTGGACCGCGCGCAGCAGGCGATCAGCGCCCGCATTCAGCAGGGCCTGAACTCCGGACACATCACGCCGTCCGAAGCCCAGGCACTGTACGCCCGCGACCGCGACATCGCGGCCAAAGAGGCCTTCTTCAAGTCCAACGGCCAGGCCACGCCGCAAGAGCGCCAGCAATTGCGCGCAGACCTTGACGCCCTGGGCGCCGATGTCGAGCGCATGATGGCCAACAACGTCTACACGCGACCGGTGGCAAACACGCCGGGCCTGGACAACCAGGAATACCGCCTCAGCCAGCGCATTGACGAGGGTGTCCGTGATGGACGGATCTCGCAGCGCGAAGCGCGCCGTCTGCACAACCGTGAACGTACTTTTCAGCAGCATGAGGCCAGCTTCAAGGCCGACGGTGTGCTGACACAGCAGGAGCGCCGGCAACTGCGCAACGAACTCAGCGCCTTGCGCGAAGAGATCGACCGCGCGCTGCGCAACGGCAACAACCGCGGCCGCGGTTAAGCGCTTCTGAAGGCCTGGCGCGCCGGGGCATCAAGCCCAGGCGTCGGCCGGGCCTTCGCGCCAGGCGCCAGGCGCCAGGCCGTCCAGGCTGCAGGGGCCGATGCTTGCGCGCACCAGACGCAGGGTCGGAAAACCGACGGCTGCCGTCATGCGCCGCACCTGCCGGTTGCGTCCCTCGCGGATGACCAGTTCAACCCACGCGGTGGGAATGGTCTGGCGCACACGCACGGGCGGGTCGCGCGGCCACAGCGCCGGTGGCGGCGCCATCAGGCTGGCCCTGGCCGGGCGCGTGATGCCGTCATTGAGCAGCACGCCATCGCGCAGCGCCTGAAGTGCGGCTTCATCAGGCAGGCCCTCGACCTGCACCCAGTAGGTCTTTTCCATCTTGAAGCGCGGGTCGCTGATGCGCGCCTGCAAGAGGCCGTCGCCGGTCAGCAGCAACAGGCCTTCGCTGTCGGCGTCCAGCCGGCCGGCCACATACACGTCCGGGATGGTGATGAAGTCCTTGAGCCCGCGCCAGCGGCCCTCGGGCGTGAACTGGCTCAGCACACCATAAGGTTTGTTGAAAACAATCAGGCGCGGCGTTGTCGCAGGCGGCATCAGCAGCCCAACTGGTCGGCCAGCGCGAGAAAGTCTTTCGCATGCCAGGTGTTGGCAGGGTCGGGTGACACGTCCTTGGGCTGGTCGGCGCCAAACTCGGTCGGCCGCTCGATGTAGGCGGTTTGCAAACCGCAGGCGCGCGCAGCAGCCAGGTCGTCCTGGTGCGCGGCCACCAGCATTACCCCGGACGGTGGCAGGTCAAACACTTTGGCCACGCCCAGGTAGGTGGCCGGGTCGGGTTTGTAGGCGTGGAAAACTTCGGCCGACAACACGCAGTCCCAGGGCAGGCCCGCGCGTTTGGCCATGTTGGTGAGCAGACCGATGTTGCCGTTGGACAGCGTGCAAATGGTGTAGCGCGACTTCAGCCGTGTCAGCCCGGCCACCACATCGGGCCAGGGATCGAGCCGGTGCCAGGCCGTGTTCAGATGCTGCCGGTCGGCCTCGCTCAAATCATCAAGGCCAAATGGGCCCAGCATGCTGTCAAGGATGATGCGGTGCAGATCGTCGATGCGTGTCCAGCCGAGTTCGCCCGACATGACGCGGGCCATCGCCGGTCGGTACCCGGCACGCCAGGCCAGCGCGAACTGGTTGCCGTCCACCGTGGGGCGCAGCGCCTGCACCTCGCGGGCGATGCTGCTGTGCCAGTCGACCACGGTGCCGAAAACATCAAAAGCCAGAACGCTGGCGTGGATGGCTTGGGGGCTTGAATTCATCGCTGCATTATGCGCAGGCCTCAAGGTGTCAACCCTGATGCCGGGGCCGCAGAACAGGTGTCCGCAGGCGCTACACTGGTTTCAAACATTGCGACGCTTGCCCATGACGGGCCACCCACGAAAGAGCCTTCATGAAGCCCAGGGGCTGGAGAATGTTGTTGACTGGTTTGCGCCCCCGGCTGGTTCTGGTGGCGCTGCTTGGCCTGTTGCCCCTGGGGGTGACGGCCTTGACTTCGGCGCCGCCGACAGCGCTTGTTGTTGCGATGGCCTTGCTCGGCCTGGTGCTTGCCGCAGTGGCGGGCGAGGCCTTGCTGGTCCGGCAGCAGCAGGACAGGCACCTTGACGGTGTCGGCGAGCAGGCGCTGGAGAGCTCCGAACAAGCGCTGCAACTGGCACTGGGCCGCCTGCGCACCGCGCAACGCATAGGCCGGATCGGAAACTGGGACTTCGACATCGCCAGCAACCGGGTCTGGTGGTCCGATGAAACCTATGCCATCTATGGGCTGGCGCGCGGTACGGCAAGCGCGCAGGCTGGCGGTTACCAGGGCGTGTTGTCCCATGTGTTTGCGGACGACCGCAAAGCCTATGAAGCGGCGCAAAAGCAGTTCTTCGCGGGCAAGGGCAAGCTCGACATTGAGCACCGCATCGTCAGGGCCGATGGCGAAGTACGCTGGGTGCATGGGCTCGGGGAATCGACGCTGGATGCGCAAGGCCATCCCGTCACCCTGTCGGGCACGGTGCAGGACATCACCGACCGCAAACTTGCCGAGGCAGCCTTGCGGGCAAGCGAGGTGCAGTTTCAACGCCTGACTGACGCCATGCCGCAAATCGTCTGCATGATGCGTGCCGACGGCTGGCTCACCTATTTCAACCAGATGTGGTTTGACTACACCGGCCTGTCCATGGAACAAAGCCTGGGCCAGGGCTGGACGCAGCTGATCCATCCGGACGACCGGGCGCGTGTTGCCCAGCGCTGGGAACAGGCCAGTGAAAGCGGCGAGACCTGGGAGATCCAATACCGCCTGCGCCGGGCCGACGGCAGCTACCGCTGGATGCTGGGCCGCGCCCACCCGCTGTCCGAGGCCGCTGCGCCGGCCACGAAATGGCTGGGCACGTTCACCGACATCCACGATCTCAAGGACGCGACCGAACTGCTCGAAAAGAACATGTTCATGAACCGCATCGCCGGGCGCATGGCGCGTCTGGGCAGCTGGACCATTGACCTGCCTGAACGCAAGCTCACCTGGTCGGACGAAAACTGCGCCATCCATGAGGTGCCGCCTGGCTATGTGCCGACTTTGGACGAGGGCATTGGCTACTTTTTGCCTGAAGACCGGCCCCAGGTGATTCGGCTGGTTCAAGCCTGCGCCGAAAACGGCACAGCGTATGAATTCATCCTGCCCAAGATGACCGCCAAGGGGCGGCGCATCTGGGTACGTTCGCTGGGTGAGGCGGTGCGTGATGCCGATGGCAACATCATCCGGCTGCAGGGCGCCTTCCAGGACATCACCGATCAGAAAGCCGCCGAAGCGCGCACGCTGGCGCTGGAGGCACGCATGATGTCCACGCTGGCGAGCATCACCGACGGCTTCGCGCTGATGGATGCCGACTGGTGCTTCACCTTCCTCAACAGCCAGGCCGAACGCATGCTGCAGCGGCCCACCGGTGAGCTGCTTGGCAAAAACCTGTGGGAGGAGTTTCCCGACATCGCCGGCACCCCCGTGGAGCGCGAGTACCGTGCGGCGGTGGCCGAGCAGCGCACCACCCGCTTTGAGGCTTTTTACCGGCCGCTGCAGACCTGGTTTGTTTTTCACGTTTATCCGACGGAAGCCGGAACCGCGGTGTATTTTCAGGACATCACCCAGCGGCGCGAGGAGCAGGCGCAATTGCGGCTGCTGGAGACAGCGGTGTCCCGTCTCAACGACATGGTGGTCATCACCGAGGCCAGGGCCGACAAGGACGGTGGCCCGCGCGTGGTGTTTGTCAACGATGCGTTTGAACGCCAGACCGGCTACAGCCGTGAGGAAGCCCTGGGGCAGAGCGTGATGCTGCTGTGGGGAACGACCCAGCAGCAGGCCGAGCTGCAGCACATCCGCGCCGCCATGGACCGCTGCCAGCCGGTGCGTACCGACATGGCGATTCACACCAAAAGCGGCAAGCTGCTGTGGCTTGAGATTGACGTCGCCCCGATTGCCAACGAGTTCGGCAAGTTCACGCACTGGGTGGCGGTCGAGCGCGACATCACGGAGCGCCGGCAGCAACAGCAGGAAATCCTCAGCCTCAACAGCGAGCTGGAGCAGCGGGTGATGCTTCGCACCGGCCAGCTCGCCGAAGTCAACAAGGAACTGGAGTCGTTTGCCTACTCGGTCTCGCATGACCTGCGCTCACCGCTCAATACCGTGGACGGCTTCAGCCAGTTGCTGCTCAAAAGTGATGCGGGCAACGTCAGCGCCAAGGGCCTGCACTACCTGGAGCGCATACGCGCGGGCGTCAAACAGATGGGCGATTTGATCGAAGGCCTGCTGACCCTGGCGCACCTGTCGCGCGAAGAGATCAAGTCAGAGGCTGTCGATCTGTCGGCCATGGCATGGGTGATTGAACAGGCACAGCGCGAGCGCGAGCCGCAGCGCCGGGTGCAGGTCCGCATCCAGAAGGGCCTGCAAGCGCAGGGCGACCCGCGTTTGCTCACGGCTGTTTTGCAAAATCTGCTGGGCAATGCCTGGAAGTTCAGCGCCCGGCAAGAAGTGGCGCACATTGAAGTGGGCTGCGAGTCGGCCACCGGCGGCGAGGCCGTCTTTTTTGTTCGTGACAACGGCGCCGGCTTCGACATGGCGTTTGCGCACAAGCTGTTCGGCACCTTTGAACGCCTGCATTCGCCGGGCGACTTTCCGGGCACCGGCATCGGCCTGGCGACGGTCAAACGCGTGATCGACCGCCACGGCGGCCGCATCTGGGCAGACAGCAAACCCGGCGAGGGCGCGACCTTTTATTTCACCTTCGGTCAGCAGGCGGACTGAGCGTCAGGGAGCCGGGGGAGGAGGGTGGGCCGGTGAGGCGGCCGGTGTAAACGGCCACTCACCTTCCTGATTAGCTATCTATTTGATAGCTGATGGCGCAAAACCGGCAAGGGCTGGCGCCAATTTTCGCTTGAACAACGATTTAAGCGGCGCTGCGGCGCTGGCTGAATGCCGATGCGCGTTTGGCGCTGACCGTGGTGACGTCGTCACCGGCGATCTTGCCGGCCAGGTCGGCGGTCTTCTGCTCGATCTGTGCGGCCAGCTTGCTCAGCGCCAGCGCGCCGGGTGCGGTGACCTGGGCAATCGTCGACAGGGTGTTGACACCGGTTTTTTCTTCAAACAGCGCAGCGTTGGCGGCAGCGCGCTCGACGCCGGTCTCAAGAACCTTGACGAGCTGGTTCACCACTTGCTGGGCGCCGCTGCTGGTCAGGCTCAGGCCCTTGGTGTAATAAACGCTGAAGGCCAGTTGGGCGGCGCGGGCGTTTTTGGCGGTTTCGGCCGTCAGTTCCGAGCGGGACTCTTTCAGGGCCTTGTTCCAGCGCTGCTCCAGCAGGCTGACCACACGCTCGCCGCCAGCGCGGTAGGCGTCAATCATGTTTTTGGCGGTGTTGCCGTAGGCTTCGATCAGGTCGGTGGCCACGGTGGACAGGTTTTTGGCAGTCATGAGGTTTCCTTGAGGTGGGTTGGAAGATGCTCCATCTTCAGGGTTTCTACTAGTGTCTGCAACCTAGCCAGGCCGCTTTTCTTAGGGGCGTCTGCCCAGAACCGGCTCGGCGTTGCAGGCGTGATTTGCTCTCAATTTAATAGCTGCTTGCGCTTTTCCAGCAAGGGTTACAGGCCATCTCGGCTTGAGCTTCAGGCCAGAAACAGCGCCGGGTCCACCATGGCGCGGTTCAGCATGACGCCCCAGTGCAGGTGCGGGCCGGTCACGCGGCCGGTCGCGCCCACCGCGCCCAGGCGCGCGCCGGTGGCCAGCAGGTCGCCGGGCTGGGCGTCCATGGCGCTCAGGTGGCAGTACATGCTCAGCAGGCCGCCGCCGTGGTCCAGCCAGAGCGTGCCGCCGTTGAAAAAGTAGTCGCCGCTGTCGATCACCCGGCCCGGCAACGGCGCCAGCACCGGTGTGCCGGTGCCGGCTGCGATGTCCATGCCGCTGTGCGGGTTGCGCGCCTGGCCGTTGAAGACACGCCGCAGCCCGAAAGAGCTTGATCTGCGCCCCGGCACCGGCACGCGCATGCGCAGCGAGGCGGGCAGCGGCTGGCTGAAGGTCGCCATCACCGTTTCCTGGTGCGCGCGCTCACGCTCGTGGCGCGCCAGGTCCTCGGGCGACAGGTCCACCGTGCGCGGTGAGACCTTGAGTTGTTGTTCGCTGTAGCGTTTGG